>JAUNHN010000096.1 GCA_030523915.1 Capnocytophaga sp.
ATATTTTTCTGTAAATCCTATTTTTTTGGTAATTTTAGTATACTGAAGCAGCTTTAAATGTATTAGTTGATAAATTTTCTATTATTTTTGAAAGAATTTCATCTCCTGCTTCTCTGATATTTGCATTTTCGTCAGTAATTTCTATTTTATTTTTACCTCCCCAAGCTGTGTTTGCATTTACCTCTATACGAACATTCTTCGTCGCATTATCAGTAAGTGCCAAAGTAGGAGAATTTGTAGGAAATTTTAAAGTCAGAACAATAGAATTATCAACAGTCTGTGTACTACCTAATTGCATACTAAAAGTTTTAGTTTCAGTAGCTGTATCTGTGATTTTAATCCAAGTTCCTTCATAGTTAAAATGCTTGTAACCTTCTTCCCAACTCCAAGCCATATCGGTAGCCGTTGCAGCGTTCCAAAAAGTGGTTTGTTTGTTTTGCCCAAGATTTTTAGCTTCGTTAGAAACTCCTATACGGAATTTGATTGCTGTATAATCACCTACCGCAATATCACTCAATGTTATCTGTTGTGGAGTTTGTGTCCCATTTTGCAATATCAAAAAAGCTCCCTTATTAGGGTCTGTGTGATGATATTTAACTTCTTCTCCACTACTGTTAATTAATGATATATCACTAATAATATATGAAAATTGTGAAATAGTGATTCGCTGTTCCATAGGCGGAGGCGTCGTAACTTGCTCATTTAAAGCCAAAGCCCCATCTTGATAATTATTCAAAAATTCCAAGACCACTTTTCCTTTTTTAGTTTCTTGAGGAATTGGAGTGTCGTCTTTTTTACAAGATATAGTTGTAATTACAACTAAAACCGTAAGTATTACATTTTTTAAGTTTTTCATTTGCATAATATTTAGATTTAATTTTCTTTTTAATTATTTATTGATAATCATTTATTTGATAAAATAAAAAGTGGATTCCGTTTAGGTTGCGAAATTAGACTTTATTTTCCTAATAAAAAAGAATTATATCATTTTTTTATGATAAAGATTTAAAATTCAAAAAAATAAACAATCGTTTTTTACCATTTTAGCCTAAACTCAAGGAAAAGAAACTTTACAATTATATTTTCTCTATTTTTTCCAAAAGAATTCGTATCTTTGTCCGTTCAAATGAAAAAGAATATTCGTTTTATTATAGCAAAACTATGGAACTAAAAATATACAACTCCCTCAGCGGAGAGAAGGAAGTCTTTAAGCCCATTCAAGAGGGAATCGTAGGTATGTATGTCTGCGGACCCACCGTGTATAGCAATGTCCATTTGGGAAATGTGCGTACCTTTATGTCGTTTGATTTTATCTTCCGAACCCTTAAATTCTTGGGCTACAAGGTTCGCTATGTACGGAACATCACCGATGCAGGACACCTCACCGACGACGGAAATGTAGATAACGACCGCTTCGTAAAACAATCCCGACTCGAAAAGCTCGAGCCTATGGAAATCGTACAAAAATACACCATTGACTTCCATAAAGTGTTGGATTTGTTCAACTTACAGCCACCGACCATTGAGCCAACCGCTACGGGGCATATCTTGGAACAGATACAGCTCACCCAAAAATTACTCAATGACGGATTCGCCTACGAGAGCAATGGTTCGGTGTATTTTGATGTGTTGGAATACAACAAACGAGGCTTGAATTACGGCGAACTTTCACGCAGAAATATAGACGAACTCTTTGCCAACACCCGCGATTTGGACGGACAAGGCGAGAAGAAAAACCCACAGGATTTCGCCCTCTGGAAAAAGGCTTCCCCTGCACACATTATGCGTTGGGCATCGCCTTGGGGAGACGGTTTCCCTGGATGGCACTTAGAATGTACCGTGATGAGTACCAAGTATTTAGGCGAAGAATTTGACATTCACGGCGGCGGAATGGATTTAAAGTTTCCGCACCACGAATGCGAGATTGCACAAGGCAAGGCAGGACACGGACACAGCCCCGTTCGCTACTGGATGCACGCCAATATGCTTACGATGAACGGTCAGCGAATGAGCAAATCCACAGGCAATTACATCTTGCCGATGGAGCTTATCTCGGGTGAAAATTCCTTTTTTGAGAAAGCCTTTTCGCCAAGTGTGGTTCGTTTTTGCTTTATGCAAGCCCACTACCGCAGCGTTTTGGACATTTCCAACGATGCGATGCTTGCCGCCGAAAAGGGCTTTAACAGGCTGATGGAAGCCGTGAAGTTTCTTAATGAATATACTACCGATTTGGAGCATCCGACAGGGTTTTCCGAGCCGATAAACCAGTGGAAAGACAAGTGTTACAACGCACTTTTGGACGATTTTAACTCGCCGATTCTCATTTCGCATCTTTTTGAGGCGGTGAAATGGATTTTTAGCGTAAAGAATGGCGAGGATAAGTTTTCTAAAAACGATGCTCAGGAATTGAAGTCGCTGATAAATGCGTTTGTTTTTGAGGTTTTGGGCTTGAAAGACAGCCAACAAGCCGAGCAAGGCAACGACAAATTAGATGCCGTATTGCAGATGCTGATAAAGATGCGGTTAGAAGCAAGGGCGAACAAAGATTGGTCTTTATCGGATAAAATTCGGGACGAGCTAACCAAAGTAGGCATACAGCTCAAAGACGGAAAAGACGGTACGAGTTATAATATAAAATAAAATAATTTATGATGGTAAAAAATACTTTTTTTTCAATAGAAAAATCTAAAATGACATAAATCATTTTTTATTTGTGAAAAGAATTTTATTTTTGCCGAGTTTTAAAACATCATTGAAATAATGTCCTTATCCTTAATACAAAAATATAACGTAGCGGGACCTCGTTACACAAGCTATCCGACGGTTCCGTATTGGGATAATTTGTCGTTTTCTTCAGAAAAATGGTTAGAAAGTCTACAAAAATCATTTGCAGAAAGTAATCATTCTGAAGGAATTAGCCTTTATATTCATTTGCCTTTCTGTGAAAGTTTATGTACTTTTTGTGGATGCCACAAACGGATTACTAAGCGTCATGAAATGGAAATTCCATATATAGACACCGTCCTAAAAGAATGGAAGCTATATATTGATGTTCTAAGTGAAAAACCTATCATTAAGGAAATTCATTTAGGTGGCGGGACACCTACTTTTTTTAGACCCAGCGAATTAAAACGACTCATTGAGGGAATTTTTGAATACGCTGATATTGCTGAAAATCACGAATTTAGCTTTGAGGGGCATCCTAATAACACCACCAAAGAACACCTTAAAACACTATTTGATTTAGGTTTTGAACGTGTTAGTTACGGAGTGCAGGATTATTCACCTAAGGTACAAAAAGCTATTAATCGGATTCAGCCGTTTGCTAATGTAGAAAAAGTTACTGAATGGGCTCGGCAAATTGGATACAAATCCATAAGCCACGATTTGGTTTTCGGACTGCCGTTCCAAACCGTTGAAGATGTTCTTTTTACGATTGATAAAAGCAACTTGCTTCGTCCTGACAGAATTGCCTTTTATAGTTATGCACACGTACCTTGGATTAAAGGTAGTGGACAACGAGGATTTGATGAAAGTAATCTACCCACGGGTGATGAAAAACGTCAGCTTTACGAAATAGGCAAACAACATTTGCTGGATGCAGGTTATTTAGAGATAGGTATGGATCATTTTGCATTGCCGACTGACAGCATGTACAAATCGTTCAAAAACAATGATTTACATCGAAACTTTATGGGATATACGGCATCAAAAACGCAAGTAATGATAGGTCTTGGCATGTCATCTATTAGCGATAGTTGGTATGGATTTGCTCAAAATGAAAAAGATTTGGACGACTATTATGCTCAAATAGCGAACAACAACATTCCTGTATTTAGAGGACATATTTTAAATACAGAAGATTTAGTTATTCGTAGACATATACTGAATTTAATGTGCCATTTTAACACTTCTTGGGAAGATAACTCAATGAAAATCAAAGAAATTGATTCTATAAAGCATCAATTAAAGGAAATGGTAAATGATGGCTTGGTTAAAATAGAGGATACAAAAATGGAAATTACAGATGCTGGTAAACCTTTTGTAAGAAATGTTTGTATGGCTTTTGATTTGCGTCTCCAACGCAATATTCCCAATACAAAAATTTTCAGTATGACTGTATAAAACTGACAAAGAGAGCATTAAAACATAACAATATATACATTTAACTTACTTTTGATTATTATTCAAAAAAGTTATTATACAAAAATCATAGTGATTGAGTTTTTTTAGTTAGTGATTGAAAAGGGATTACGTTGTGAAACGTTCCCTTTTTTTATTTTACAAAAAATAAAAAAACTGTCTGATAATATTCAGACAGTTTTTATGATGATTAAGAAATTTCTTATCTTAAAAGCCCAGCACGTTTTAATAATGCGTCGGATGAAGGCTCTTGTCCGCGGAATCGTTTGTAGAGTTCCATTGGCTTTTCGCTTCCTCCCTTACTTAAAATATGCTCTTTAAAACTTTTAGCTACTTTAGGATTAAAAATTCCTTCTTGTGCAAAAAGCTCAAAAGCATCTGCATCTAATACTTCTGACCATTTATAACTGTAATACCCTGCTGCATAACCTCCTTGAAAAATATGTGAAAAAGCTGTAGAAATAGCTGTTTCTGGAATTTCTGGATACAATTCCGTAGATGCAACCACCTGTTTTTCAAATAATTTCACATCAGTTACAGTACTCGGTTCAACCGTGTGCCACGCCATATCTAATACTCCAAAACTAAGCTGACGCATCGTTTGTAATCCTTCCATAAATGACGATGATTTTTTAATTTTCTCAATCAACTCCATTGGAATAGCATCTCCTGTTTGGTAATGTTTTGCAAATAATGAAAGTGCTTCTTTCTCAAAACACCAATTTTCTAACACTTGGCTCGGTAATTCCACAAAATCGCGTGAAACACTTGTTCCACTTAGGCTCGGATAGGTAGTACTAGCAAGAATTCCGTGGAGTGCGTGTCCAAACTCATGAAAAAGGGTACGTAACTCATAGAAAGTCAATAATGATGGTTGTGAATTAGTAGGTCGTGTAAAATTACATACTATGGTAATATGCGGACGAGAATCCTCTCCATCTCGTTTGTACTGATTTTTGAAAGATGACATCCAAGCTCCTGCTCGCTTACCTGCTCTTGGAAAGAAATCTGTATAAAATAATGCTACATATTCTCCTTTTTCATCAGTTACATAGTATGTTTCTACTTCTTCATTATATTTCTCAATAGTATCTATCTTCTTGAAATTCAAACCAAAAAGTTTATTAGCCACTTGAAACATTCCTTCTACGGCATTTTCGAGTTTGAAATATGGTTTCAAAATTTCATCATTCAAATCAAATAATTTTTGCTTTAATTTCTCTGAATAAAATGTATAATCCCATTTTTGAAAATCTGTAATTCCGTCTCTTTCAAAGGCAAAAGTTTTAAGTTGTTCCAGCTCTTTTTGAGCCGCAGGTTTAGCTTTTTCGAGCAAGTCTGCTAAGAAATCATTTACTATTTTAGGAGAATCAGCCATTCTTTCTTCCAAAACAAATGTTGCAAAATTTTTGTAGCCCAATAGTTTAGCTCGTTCATCACGAAGTTTTACTATTTCTAAAATATTTTTTTGATTATCAAGTTCATCATTATGAAAACCTCGACTACTAAAGGCTATAAACATTTTTTTTCGTAGTTCACGATTTTCGGCATATTTTATAAAAGCACTATAACTCGGAAAATCCAATGTAAAGAGCCAACCTTTTTTATTTCGAGTCGAAGCTAATTGAGCTGCTGCTTCGATAGCAAAATTAGGCAATCCTTTCAAATCATTTTCATCGGTAAGAAGCATCTCAAAACGCTGTGTTTCAGCAAGTACGTTCTCTCCAAAACGAAGAGATAAGGCAGAAAGTTCTTTATCAATAGCTCGTAAACGTTCTTTTTGACTTTCTGAAAGATTTGCACCATTTCGTGTAAATCCTTTGTAAGTTTTTTCGAGTAAAGTGGCTTGTTCCGGGGTTAGTTTTAGTTTTTTACGTCCATCGTATATTTTTTTTACTCGTTCAAACAGCTTGGCATTGAGCATAATATCATTACGATAATCACTCAGCATTGGTGAAATGTGCTGAGCTTCTTTCTGCAAATCTTTATTAGTTTCGGCACTATTCAAATTGAAGAAGATAGATGTAATTCGGTCTAACTTTTCCCCATTGTAAGCCAAAGCCTCAATTGTATTTTTGAATGTTGGTTTTGTCTTTGCATTGGCAATAGACTGAATTTCTTTTAAACTCTCAGCAATAGCAGTTTCTATAGCAGGTTTAAAATCTTCTACTTTAAATTGGCTAAAAGGAGCTGATTCATAAGGAGTTAAAAAAATAGGTTTTCTCATAGATTGTTGTGCTTGAAGACTACTGATAGCTACAATAGTACATAATGTTACTAATTTTTTTCTCATCTGTATATCTAAATAGATTTTAAAAAACTAAAATTTTTGATTTTCAAAATAAATCTATACATTAAAAATCACATAAATCAATTGAAAATCAGAATATAAATAGAAATAAAATAATTATATAGTTAGTTACGATATTTTCAATTAATTACTTCCGTCTTGTAATGCAAAAACTGATTTTAATAAAGGCGTGGTACGTGCTGCTACATTGGTTCGAATTTCTTTCTCTTTATCCCCTACTTTGGTAAATAAACCATTGATAGCCTGCGTAGTAACGTATGATGTTAAATTAGGTTCTACTTTTTTAGTAAACGGAATTTGGTTATATTTTTCAATAATATTAGCCCATATTTTATCCGCTCCTACCTTGCTAAGTGAGGCTTCCACCTTAGGAGCAAAAGCAGTTTCTAATGCTGAAAAAGTATTGGTTTTCAGATAGGTGGTTGCAGCCAAGTTATCTCCTTTCAAAATGCCTATCGCATCATTGATAGTCATATTTTTAATAGCCGAAATAAAAATAGGTTTTGCCTCAGTAACTGCATTTTCAGCAGCTTGATTTAGAATTTTCAATCCCTCATCTGCCAATGAACTCAGCCCTATTTTTCGTAAAGCAGCATCTACCTGCTTTAATTCATTAGGTAACAATATTTTAACGGCTTGGTCTTTAAAATAACCTCCATCTTTGCTAAGTATATCCACTCCACTTGTAACCCCTAACTCCAATGCTTGTTTTAGTCCTTCGGAAACATTAAATCCTGTATTTGTGGAAGTTGAATTAATTACTTGCTGTAATTCGGCACAGCCATTTAGTGAAAAAGAAGCTACTAAAAGTAGCGGTAAAACGATTTTTTTCATTATCTAATTATTTTTAAAATTTTTATTTTCATTTACTATTAAATACAAATTATAATTAACTGCATAGAAAAACGGCAATGTAAATACCACCCCAAATACGAACAATAATAATCCTAAAAAAGAAAAAGCTATCCCAACAAAAAGTACTACCAATGCCGTAAACATAAATGGTGATACTTTCCTTGAACTTTGTTTCATAGCCTCCATAAGAGGTTGATTATCAAATATTATAAAAGGAATTGTCAAAATAAACAATAATGATATAATAATTGAAGTTGAAAAACCAAAATTACCCATTCCTATCCAAGATAATACAAACACAACAAACTGCTTTAAAACTTCTATCACCACAACAAAACCCAAAATCCGTGCCGTATAACTCGAATTATAGTACGAAAAAAGAAATTTGTTTTTTACTTGTTCTTTATTTCGTACCTTATCGAAAATCTTGTAAAAACCAGCAGCCATCGGAGCTATTATACAGTTAATCAAAAGTATAAACAAGTTCAGTTTAATCTGAAAACGTGGCATTGATACCAATTGCAAAAGTCCTTCCTTATTATTAATTGCCATATTAGAAATATCATTAATAGGCAAACCAAATAATATTGGTAATATCAATACATAAATTGCAAAAATAACAACAAACAACACCGTTGAACCTAACATAGTAATTAGCAACGAGTTAGTATATGTTTCAAAAGCATTTTTTAAAATTCGGAGTATATTCACTTTTACAATAAAATATTATTAATCACCAATTCATAAAACACAACCCTAAATCTTTATTTTCAAAAAGGTTGCGAACCCGCAAATATATAAAAAATGTAGAATTTATAGAAAGTTTTTGGAAAATAAAAATAAGGCAAATTCAGCAAGAGTTTTAAATAATAAAAAATTAAAAAGCTGTTTCAGTTATTTATAATCGTAGAAACGTAATGTATTACATTTGCTTTCCCTCCCGTAGAGACGCAATGTTTGCGTCTCTTCATTCTTTTGAGCCACAAGCATTGTGGCTCTACACATGTAAAACACTGAAAAACAATATTTTATCAAAATTGTAACTTTGACAAATTCATACCACAAAATAATTCAAACAAGTTCTAAAAAAACAAAGACTGCTTCAACCCAAAAATTGAAGCAGTCTTTGTTTGTTAGAACTGAGGATTCATTTAGAAACCTTCTCTTTCTCCAGAAACAGGCATACCTGAATAATGTACATGTATAATTTTCCAACCTTGATTTGTCTTTGTTAATACTTGTGTTTCACGTCCTTTGGTAGTGAGCGGACTCAAATCGTGGCTGAGAACAGCTTGAAATTCCCAATGAAAAAAAACAACTGCAATATTACCATAAAATTCAATTCTTTCATTAAAAATTTTTAACTTTCGCTTGCTAAATCTTTCTCCCATTGTTTTTTTGTAAAAATTTTCTTTCACAGCTTCCCAACCAAATTCATCTCCTCTGGGATGAATAAAAATCACTCTTTCATTAGTATCCCATATAGTTGCTGCAAGGTCTGTATCTGCAAGGTCTACAGATTGAGCATAAGTCTTGAGCAATTCAGTAATAGCAACTTTATCGTTTGCTGGATTTACATTCTGCTCATTTTTCTGATTACAAGCCATTAAAGCGAGAATGGCAAAGGCTAAAATAATTTTTTTCATATCAAATTAATTTTATATGCTACTTCGAGAACAAATATACAATAAATATTTGTATATTTTCATTTTATAACTAAAATTTCT
>JAUNHN010000097.1 GCA_030523915.1 Capnocytophaga sp.
CGATATTCATTAGCTAATAATCCATCTACAAAATGCCATTTTATTGATTTTTTTTTCTTAACTTTGCCTCGTTAAAATAAAACTTTATGAAAAACCCTGCTTTTAGGCTTTACTTTATTGATGTAATGAGAGCTTTTGCCATTTGTATGATGTTACAAGGGCATTTTGTAGATGGATTATTAGCTAATGAATATCGAAATCTTGAATATCCTGTTTATTCTATTTGGTTGTATTTCAGGGGATTAACTGCACCTATATTCTTTACTGTTTCTGGATTTATATTTATGTATCTTTTAGCAAAAGAAAAAACAGCGGGGAAAACGGGATGGAATCATATTCGGGTAACTAAAGGTATCCGTCGGGGTATCACTCTTATTGCCACGGCTTACTTATTAAGAACCTATATTTGGGGCTTATTTTCGGGCGAAATTACTCCCAATTCTTATATGATTGATGTACTTCATTGTATTGGACTGTCATTATTATTTTTGATTGCAATATATTTGTTTTCATACCAAAAGAAATCCTACGTAATGCCTTTGATATTATTAGGATTTACAATATTTTCATTCCTATTCGAGCCTTTTTATTCAACTTTAAATTACGAGTTTTTACCTACGGTTTTGGCTAACTATTTTACCAAAGCTAATGGTTCTGTATTTACGATTTTCCCTTGGTTTGGTTATGCTTCGTTTGGAGCATTTATCGGGGTGTTATTCAGTATTTTCAGAGATAATAAGTATGTATATCGTTATGCAATAGGCTTTACTACATTTTTTGGATTCATTTTATCTTTTGCGTTTAGTCCTTTTTTAAATTGGGTTTATAGTGTTATAGGAGAGGAATTTGCCTTAATTACTGCCGAAAATACAATTTTTAATTGTTTAGGGAATGTACTATTAATATTCTCTATATTTATGTTGCTTCGTGATGTAATTATGTCTAAAACGATACGCACTATTGGGCAAAATACATTGTCTATTTATATTATTCATTACATTATTTTATACGGAAGTTTCATAGGTGTAGGATTATATCGTTATTTTCATCATAGCTTGAGTCCTTATGTTATCGTTGTAGGAGCTTTACTTTTTGTATTTGTAAATATTTGGATATCATTCAAATACAATCAATTTAAACCTTTTATTGTAGAAAAATACGAAGTTATTAAGAATGATATAAAAATATTTCTAAAAGAAAGTTATCAACTGACAAGCTATTTTATCGTCAGAATGAAAAACAAAATAATAGAATATATTTTCGCTTTTCGAAAAAATTCATAACAATCAAAAAAAACGATTTTTCATTTGAAAAATAAAATCGTTTTTATCTGCAACAAATTTATTGGATTATCTTAAAAAATATATAACTAAGTAAATAATTTCAAATGTTGTCAAAATTATAGATATATAGATAAAATATTGACTTTGTTTATGAATGTTATGAATTTTTTGATAGTCAATATTGTCGTTATCCACTTGGTTATAAATTTCTCCTAAAATTAACAATTTATTCAATTGATAAAATAGAATAATTAAAACACTAACAATAGGTAAAAAATTAAGAATCTTTACCTCTGTAGATATATCATTTAATTGAAAAAGTACTAAATATACAGCACTTAATAAAGTGTTCAAATTAAAAAGTTTATCAAGCAAACTTTTTCGTAATTCATCTCCTTCCTTTAAAACAAATTCTATTAAAGATTTTTTTTCTTTTTTCTTCTTCACATCATTTTGATAATCAATGAATTCTATTCTGTACAATTGATTTCTTTCCAAAAAATCTACAGTTAAAGTACCATAGAATTCGCTTTCTAAAGTTAATGTATTGACTATTTGTAAATCTACATCATCAAAATCTAAGAAGCACCATTTATTATCCTTTATCTTTTTTATATCTTTGATTTCAATTTTATTTACAGAATTAATTAATTGTTCTTGATTTGGAAATTGTTTTTTTAGGGCAAAAACTATCTCTTTTTTTATTTTTTCTATTTCTTTTGCAATCTCCATAACCTAATTAATTTCTTACAATCCGTACATATCTACTAAATAAATTAAACTTGTCATTGTAGCAGCTCCAAGTTCCAATTCACGTTTGTTTACAGCCTCAAAAACATCTGTTGCATTATGATGATGGTCGAAATAACGTTGAGAATCTGTAAATAAACCTGCTAAAACGTTATTTTCAGTTTGCAATGATTTGATATCAACACCAGGGAATCCTTTTTCAAAAAAATGCACATAATACGGTTTGAACAAATATGCCCATACTTTAATTTTATTCAGTTTTTGTTCATTTCCTTGCAGATTGAAACCACGGGGAGAAAATCCGCCAGCATCTGACTCCAATGCAAAAATATGATTTTCTTTCTTTTTCTTACTTTCTTCTGAATATTTTTGAGCCCCTCGAGCTCCATTCTCCTCATTGGCAAACATAACTACTCGAATGGTTCGTTTAGGTTTGTAATTCAATGCTTTAAAAATACGGATTACTTCCATGCTTTGTGCTACTCCTGCCCCATCATCGTGAGCTCCTTGCCCTACATCCCACGAATCAAAATGAGCTCCTAAAGTGATAATCTGGTCAGGAAATTCGCTACCTTTGATTTCAGCAATTACATTATTAGACTGTACATCATTCAATATACGGCAATTTTGTTTGAAATAAAAACTCAAATTGGGATTCAAAACCAGCAAATTACTTAATAAATCTGCTCCTTTGGTACTGATACTAGCCGCAGGAATATAACGACTTTTCGATAAATCGTCATAGGACATCACTCCCGTATGCGGATAATCATCTATTTTATGTGAAAGAGAACGTACAATTACTGCCACAGCTCCTTTATTTACAGCTATTTTCGCTCCAGAATATCGTTGCGAAGAACGTGCGTCATAGGCATCAAAAGTATCTATATAATGAGCAGGCATAACTCCGTTTAGGAATACTATTTTTCCTACAACTTGATTAATATCCGCTTTTTCCAACTCTTCCAAACTTTTAAATTCCACCACTTGGGCTTTAATTCCTAATGGAGGCGTTGCCACAGAACCTCCTAACGCCAAAATAGGAACTACCGTAATTTTATCTTTGTTTGTTTCTATGTAAGCGTATTCAGCAAGTCCTCGCGTCCATTGTGGTACCATTACAGGTTGTAAGGTTACGTTTGTCCCTAATTCTTTAAGTTCTGTTTGTAGAAATTCTACCATTTTCTTTTCGGCATAAGAACCTGAAAGCCTCCCTCCTATATTATAGCAAATATGATGTAACCAATCATACGATTTGCCTTGAGTCAATGCTTGAGAATAAATATTTCGCAACATAATCGAATCTTTTTCAGTAGTTTGTGCGTTTGCTTTAAAACCTACAAACCCAATTATGCAGATAATGAATGCAATAAATATTCTTTTTTTCATATGTTTTTTGGCTTTTTTATTTCTCATTGAGTAATTCTTCTTGATATTTTCCGAGATTAACTTTATCATTTTCATTAAGTTCTGGATATTTAATGTCTTTATATTTTTTGAGTGTATTCCAAAGTATTCGAGCTACTATCAGGCGTGCAGCTCGTTTATTATCGGCTGGAATTATATACCAAGGAGCTGATTTTGAAGATGTTTCATTGATAGCTTCTTCGTAATATTGCTGGTATTTATGCCATTGTTTTCGCTCGTGTAAATCACCTGCTGAGAATTTCCAATTTTTGGAAGGTGTATTTAGTCGTAATAATAACCTATTTTTTTGTTCTTCTTTGGAAAGATGTAGGAAGAATTTGAAAATAATAGTTCCATTTTCAGAAATATTTTTCTCAAAATTTCGGATTTGTTGAAAGCGTTTTTCCCAGAATTTATCATTTATATCTTCTACGGAAGTAATATTAGGCAAATTCTCATTTAAAATATATTCAGGATGAACGCGGGTAATGATAACATTCTCATAATGAGTACGATTAAATACACCAAATTTTCCTCTTTCTGGTAAAACGATATAGTGTCTCCACAAATAATCGTGTTCTAATTCGGTTGCGGTAGGTGTTTTAAAACTATGTACCTCAATACCTTGCGTATTAAATCCTCTAAAAACATCTCGTATTAAACTATCTTTACCCGAAGTATCCATACCTTGTATGCAAATCAAAACACTATATTTATTATGTGCATACATAATATTTTGAAAATCAGTAAGTTTCTCGCTTACTTCTCTAAGTTCATCTCGCAATTCGTCTTCATTTTTTGAAAAATCCTCATAGGTAGGAATTTCGGAAAGATTTATCGCCTCTTTAACACGATATTTTTTTGATTTTATTTTAGTCATAATCAATATTTTCAGGTTTGGCAAAAATAAAAAATTTATGGAAAAATCAGTTATCATTACCAATAATTTTTGTGTAAAAAAATATATAAAACTTTCTATGTAAAATATAAATTATTTTTCCTATCTTTGTCGCTTCACATAACGTTTCAAAAAAATAATATGAAAAAAATATTAACTCTTTTATTTTCAGTAGTATTTATTTCGGTAAATGCACAAATGTATGACCCTATCAAATGGGAAACCAAAGTTGAAAAAATAAGTGATAACGAGTTTGATTTACTCTCAATCGCAACAATCGAAAAAGGTTGGAAATTATATTCGCAGAATGTTCCTCCTAAAGGACCTGTCCCTACTGCTTTTGAGTACAATTCAAGTTCTGATTTTCAGTTAGTTGGTAAAACAGAGGAAACAGGAGTAATTAAAAAACATGATGCTGTTTTTGATATGGAAATAGGTTTTTTCATGGACAAAACTGTTTTCAAGCAACGTGTAAAAACTACCAAACCTATAACTGTAATTAAAGGAAGTGTAGAGTTTATGGTGTGTGATGATGCCAATTGTTTGCCTCCTGATGTAGTGGAATTGGAATTTGTTTTGCCTAATAGCAGTGAAGTAGCTATTTCTTCAAATAGTAACTCTGCTATTCCCACTTCTATTGATTCAGAAACAGTTACGAATGACACTTCGGTTACTCAATCCGAATCTAGTAAAACAGAAAATACAAATTCAGAATTTGAAAACAAACCTGTTAGTAACAGAGGGCTTTGGAGTATTTTCTTTATTTCGTTTCTTTCTGGATTTGCAGCATTGCTTACACCTTGTGTATTCCCGATGATTCCAATGACTGTAAGTTATTTTACCAAACAAAGCAAATCAAAGGCTAAAGGTATTCGAAATGCTGTTTTTTATGGAATTTCCATCATCGTTATTTATGTATTATTGGGTTCAGTGGTAACAGCTATTTTCGGTGCTGATGCGTTGAATGCGTTGGCAAGTAATTTCTGGTTTAACATCATATTCTTTGCCTTATTAGTCTTTTTTGCAACTTCTTTCTTGGGTGCTTTTGACCTGAGCTTACCGAGTTCTTGGAGTACAAAAGTAGATGCACAAGCCGATAGAAGTGGCTTTATTGGAATTTTCTTTATGGCATTGGCATTGGCGATTGTATCTTTTTCGTGTACGGGACCTATCGTTGGGACACTTTTGGTAGAGGCTGCTTCTAAAGGAGGAATAGCTCCTATTGTTGGGATGGTTGGTTTTTCGTTAGCTATTGCATTGCCTTTTGCCATTTTTGCAGCTTTCCCAGGGTGGTTAAATTCACTACCGAAATCAGGCGGTTGGCTTAATACAGTAAAAGTTGTTTTAGGATTTTTAGAACTGGCATTGGCTTTTAAATTTTTATCAAATGCAGATTTGGCATACCAATATCATTGGCTTGAGAGAGAAGTTTTTATAGCTATTTGGATAGCTATTTTCGGAACATTAGCCTTTTATTTGTTTGGGAAAATTCGGCTACCTCACGACTCGCCTGTGGATAAAATTTCGGTAGGAAGATTGAGTTTAGGATTACTTTCATTAACGTTCACCATTTATATGATACCAGGACTCTGGGGAGCTCCTTTGAATCTTATTAGTGCTTTCCCTCCACCACAGCATTATAGCGAATCGCCTTACGGAGTAGGTTATACTAAAACAGGAAGCATTTCGGCAATTAGCCACGAAGATGAGCTTCCAGATGGAGCACATCTGCTTGAACCTCATAATATTATGGCGTTTGATGATTATGCTAAAGGAATTGCTTACGCCAAGCAAGTGAATAAACCTATTTTATTAGATTTTACTGGTTGGACGTGTGTAAACTGCCGTAAAATGGAGCAAAATGTATGGGCTAAACCGCATGTTCTTGAGGTACTAAAAAATGATGTAGTACTCGTTTCGTTATATGTAGATGATAAACGTCCTTTACCAGAAAATGAAGTAGTTGATTCTCAAATAAAACCAGGGAAGAAAATCAAATATATAGGGCAGAAATGGAGTGAATTTCAAACAGTTCGTTACAAAGCTAATTCACAGCCTTTCTATGTACTTATGAACCACGATGAGGCTAATTTAGTACCTCCAATAGGATATACTCCTGATGTGGATGAATTTCATAAATGGTTAAAAACAGGAGTAGAAGCGTTTAAATAATCGATTTAATTTTAATTATAATTCTTAGGATTTGAGTTTTGTGAATTCAAATCCTAAGATATTGCTATATAAATACATCTTTTTTTAGTGAAAATCAAAACCTACATAGTACCTATTATATTAGGAGGAGTTTTAGCTATAGGAATTCTTTTAGGGAAATTTCTATCGGATTTGTATGTAAAACAACTTCCTCCTCCTGTCCCTATTCCTGTGGTGGACATTGATACTATTCCTGTTGTCCCAAATAAATCAACCAAGGCAAAACTTGAAACATTGATAGATTATATCGAAGATGAATACGTAGATAAAGTGGATACAGATAGTATAGTAGACCTTACCGTAAACGGAATTTTGAAAAAATTAGACCCCCACTCTACTTATATATCAAAACAAGATATTCAGGCAGTTACAGAGAATATGAATGGTAAATTTGTCGGGGTTGGTATTACTTTTTATATGTATAGGGATTCTATTTCGGTAATAAAACCTATTGAAGGAAGTGATGCTTTTGAGAAAGGCATTTTACTTGGAGACCGTATTCTAAAAGCCAATGAAGATACTCTTTTTGGCAAAAATATGTCTTCGGATAAAATAAGGAGTTTGCTCAGAGGCGAAATTAACTCCCAAGTTGATTTGACCATATACCGCAAATCAAATAATAGTATCTTTACCGTTCCTATAGTTCGCAAAAATATTCCCATAAAAAGCATTGATTGTTATTACAAAGTTAATGATACATTGGGATATATTCGTATGAATCGGTTTGCAGAAACCACGCATCAAGAGTTTACATCGGCTTTAACTGAACTTGAAAATAAAGGAATTAACAGCCTTATTTTGGATTTACGCAATAATACGGGAGGATTTTTGAACGTAGGAATCCAAATCGCTGATGAGTTTTTGGAGAAAGACAAAATGATTGTTTTTACCAAAAATAATCGTAAAGAAATAGATGAAACCTATTCTACCGAAGGAGGTTTGTTTGAAAATAAACCTGTTTTTGTATTAGTGAATGAACAAACTGCATCTGCAAGTGAAATCGTAGCAGGAGCGTTACAAGATAATGACAGAGGAATTATTGTAGGGCGGAGAACTTTTGGTAAAGGATTGGTACAGAGTGAAATGCCTTTACCTGACGGCTCAGCTGTACGTCTTACTACGGCTCGTTATTACACTCCTACAGGGCGTTCTATTCAAAAACCATACAGCCTTAAAAACAAACGAAGTTCTCAAATAGACAATACTAAAATAGCTGATTCTCTGAAATTTACAACTCCTAAAGGAAAGGTTGTATACGGAGGAGGTGGTATTTATCCTGATGTTTATATACCGACAGATATGAAACCTGACGCATATATGATTCACGAGATATTAAACTCAGGATTAACGAGTTATTTCTTGTTTGAATATTTGGATAGTAATCCAAAAGCCAGTGAAAGACCTAAGCAAAATTTTTTCACAAAAAATTATCACATTTCAAAAGATATGCTTACTGCTTTTTCAAAATTCTTAGCAGGAAGAAAAATATTTTTAGATTTTAAACGTAATAGCGAAGAAATTTCAAAATATTTAAAAGCAAATTTGGCTGAAATTTGGTATGATGACAATTTGGCTGGAATTATTCACAATCAAGGAGATTTTTATATTGAAAAATGCCTATATTATTACAAAGGAGGAGAACCTCCTACCAAAAATACTAAGAAAAAATTAACCTCTACAAAGAGAAAAACAATCAAAAAAGTTACAAATTAATTTTTAGGCTTTTCACAAAATATCAGTATTTCAGTCAAAAAATCATAACTGGAAATGGTATTTTGTGAATAGTTTTTTATTTATTATCCCAAATATAAGCTCCGTTTTGTGCTGTGCTGTGGAACGAAACACCTAATTCATCACATTTTTTCTTCCATTTATTTACGAAACTTGGAAAATTTGTACCATCGGCAATTACTTCTTGAGGCTTGATTATAAGTAACATACGTTCAAAATTAATCTTCGGAGATTGAGTGATTATAACTTTATTTATTTTGAGATTTTTTGTTTTCGGATAGACTCCCAAGCTATCTAAATATAAAATATTTTCTCCTTGAAAATCAAATAAATAAGGTGTTTTCTCAAACCGAATATCCGAAACTCCTATTACTTTAGCGTAATTTGTGATAACAGAGTTTGTTTTTGTAGTATCTTTTTGATATACAGTGAGTTGACTTCCTTTTCGTATAGAAAATAAGCTATTTCGGTAAATACTAAATACGGTTATATTTTTAGCCGTTTCGTTCTGATATTTGGTGTAAAATAATACACCTTGGAAGAATAATACGGTACATACAAGAGTTAGAGTCCGTTTGTAATTAGGCTTATTAATCCAATAAATTAACCCTAAAATTATTAATAATGAGGTAATTAGCAATATTTCATCAAAATAAATATTACGAAAAATGAATGCTTCTTGTAGAGCTATCATTTTGGCTAAAAAATTCATCAAAGC
>JAUNHN010000098.1 GCA_030523915.1 Capnocytophaga sp.
CGGCATCAAACAAGAGAAAGATGGCGTAAAACAAGAAAAAGACAAAGAATCTTCTAAAGAGCGAAAACATAAAGATAAAAAATCTTGCTCAAAAGAAGGGAAAGATAAAAAATCTTGTTGTAAAAAAGACGACAAAGAGAAAAAATAATTTTCCTGTTTGTTTTAAGTTTAACAATGCAGCCTCAGTATTACAATGCTGAGGCTTTTTTATGAAGAAAAATTTCATAATATAAGTTATATTTTTCAAGATATTTACGTTTTTCTGTTTTATATATCACATTTTGATATTTTTCTATTAACTTTTTTGTAGTAAAGTTTGGCTATTAAAAATTATTTTTTACCTTTGCTGAAAATTCAAACCAACTGATGAAAAATCATAACACATATTTTAGCTTTTATTATTTTTACTTTTATTTTGGTAAATAAAAGCTGAGACTTTGTGTTATGTGATGAATAAAAAATACAATATTAATTTTCATAAAAGAGTCTCGAGATTTTCGGGGCTTTTTTTGTTTTGTATATGAAGCAAAAAATAGTAATTCAAGGAATCAAAGGGTCATTTCACTATCAGGCGGCAGTAGAGTATTTCGGTAGTGATAATATTATTATTGAGGAATGTAATTCGTTTGACTCGTTAACTAATTCGGTAGTCAAAAATGAAACTCATATAGGAGTGATGGCTCTTGAGAATAGTATCGTAGGCTCTATATTGCCCAATTATGCGTTAATTGACCGACTGAATTTGCAAATAATCGGTGAACATTACATTGATATACAGCAGAATTTAATGGCTCTGAAAGGACAGCAAATAGCTGATATTAAGGAGGTTTATTCACACCCAATGGCATTGTTACAATGCAAAAATTTTTTTGAAAATTATCCCGAAATTAAGCTCGTGGAAGATACTGATACCGCTTCGACAGCCAAGCGAATTCAAGAAAAACAGCTTTGGGGAATTGGAGCAATCGCCTCAAAATCAGCAGCTGAATTATATCAACTTGATATTATAGCTCATAGTATTCAAACGATGAAGGTCAATTCCACTCGTTTTGTGGTTATTCAAAATAATAATCAATTACAACCCGAAAGGCATATTGACAAAGCATCACTAAAATTTCAAGTACACCACAAACGAGGAAGCCTTGCCGCTGTACTGAATGTGATTAGTGATTGTAAAATTAATATGACCAAAATACAGTCGCTTCCTGTGATAGAAACGCCTTGGAAATATGCTTTCTTTGTAGATATTGTTTTTGAAAAATATGAAGATTTCGAAAAAGCTCATAAATTACTTTCTATTATGGCTGAAAATTTTAAAGTGTTAGGAGAATATAAAAATGCACTTATTTAGATTTTAAGATGAAGAATTAATATTAAAGAGTTAATAGATTAATAAAAAGGTTCAAGATAAGAATAAAAGATTAATATCTTTGTAACTTATTAAGAATCAATGAAAAATAAATATATAAAAAATACTTTTCATTATGAAAATAGCAACTATTATAGGCTTAGGACTTATCGGAGGGTCGACAGCACTCGAATTACGTAAGCGTTGCGACTATAAAATTTTAGGCATTGATGCAAAACCTGAAAACCTGCAAAAAGCCATCGAATTGGGAATAATAGACGAGGAATCAACGTATGAAGACCTTGCTTTTTCCGATGTAGTAATTGTAGCCGTTCCCGTGGATATAATGCCTGAAGTAGTCAAAAAAACTTTGGACTACGTAGGTGAACAAACACTGGTTATGGATATGGGTTCAGTAAAAGAACGTATTTGTTTAACTGTTGAAAATCACCCAAATAGAAAGCATTTCGTAGCTGCTCACCCTATGGCTGGTACAGAACACTCAGGTCCTGAAGCTGCTATCTATGATTTGTTTGACCACAAAGTAATGGTGTTTTGTGAACCCGAAAAAAGCCATTGGTTACAGTTGGACAAGGCATTGAGTATAGCTAAAAAGCTAAATATGCGTGTAAAAATGATGAAACCTGATGAACACGATAGGCACGTGGCTTACATTTCACATCTATCACACGTAAGTTCATTTATGTTGGGAAAAACTGTTTTGGAAATTGAAAAAGATGAACAACAGATTTTTGATATTGCCAGTACAGGCTTCTCATCCACAGTACGTTTGGCTAAAAGTGAAGCAAATACTTGGAGTCCTATTTTCTTAGAAAATAAAGATAATGTGATCAAATCATTGGACGAATACATAAAAAATTTACAAGAATTTAGAGTACTTATCGCTACTATGGATGCTGAAAAAATAAAAAAAACAATCAAAGATATTAATTACATCAAAAAGATTTTAGATAGAAAATAATTTATCCACTTGAGAGAAATTTAGTTAGAATTTCTTTCCTAAAAAGAATCAATTATGGAAATTAACAAACAAAACAGAAAATGGTTAGATGATTTGCAATTGAGTCATCCAGTGGTCATTGCAGGACCTTGTAGTGCTGAAACAGAGGAACAAGTACTAAAAATAGCACATAAGCTCAAAGATACAGATGTAACTTATTATCGGGCAGGTATTTGGAAACCACGTACACGTCCAGGTATGTTCGAAGGAGTAGGAGCTTTGGGGTTGAAATGGTTACAACGTGTAAAAGAAGAAACAGGCTTAAAAGTAGCTACCGAAGTGGCTAATAAAGACCACGTAAAGTTGGCTTTGGAACACGACATTGATATGCTATGGATTGGAGCTCGTTCTACTGTAAGTCCATTTATTATCCAAGAAATCGCTGATGAATTAAAAAATACAGACAAAATCATCTTAGTAAAAAATCCTGTAAATCCTGATTTACCTCTTTGGATTGGGGCTTTGGAACGTTTGCAACGTGCAGGAATCAAAAACTTGGGAGTTATCCATCGAGGATTTTCTACATACGAAAAAACAAAATATCGTAATATCCCTGAGTGGCAGCTTGTTATCGAATTACAGAACAAGTTTCCAGATTTGCCTCTTATTTGCGACCCTTCACATATTACAGGCAATCGAAATATGGTTTTTGATGTTTCACAAATGGCATTGGACTTAAATTTTGATGGGTTGATGATTGAAACCCACATTTCGCCAGACCAAGCGTGGAGCGATGCCTCACAGCAAGTAACCCCTGCTTCGTTGATTGAGATTATGAAAAATTTACGAATTCGTAAAGAAACTACATCAGAAGAAGATTATCAGAGTAAATTACAAACGCTTCGTTCTAATATAGATGTTATTGATAATCAGCTGCTTGACCTTCTTAAAAAGCGAATGGCATTTTCAGACGACATTGGTAGATTGAAAAAAGAGAAAAATGTAGCCGTATTGCAAAATTCACGTTGGAATGATATTTTATCTAAAATGATTACAGAAGGGCAGCAACTTGGTTTAAGTGAAGAATTTGTATCTGTATTTTACAAAGCAATCCACCAAGAGTCTATCAACCGACAAGAGAAGATTGTAAAAAACTGATAAAAGTAAAATAAATTAAAAGAAAAGAGAGATTTCCCTTTCGGAAACATCTCTCTTTTTTAGTTATTTGAAAAGTTTTAAAACTATAAAGCTACACGTTTGAAAGTAGTGATTTCCACACCTTTTGATTTTATATATTCAGATACTTTTTTAGTTTCATCAGAAATATAAACTTGGTCTAAAAGAGCTTTCTCTTGGTCTAAGGTAGTGTTATCACTGATGAAACGTTGCAATTTACCAGGGAGGATTTTGTCCCAAATTTGCTCTGGTTTTCCTTCCGCTTTTAATTCTGCTTTTGCGTCTTCTTCAGCTTGTTTTAACACAGCATCAGTAAGTTGAGCGTAAGAAACATATTTAGGAACGTTTTTGAGTGGTTTTCCTAAACGAGCCAACTCTTCGTTTTCTTTTTCTATGATAGCAATACGAGCTTCAGTTTCTTTTACAAGATAATCTGCTGAAAAATCTTTATAAGACAAAGTTTCGGCACCCATAGCAGCGATTTGCATTGCTAAGTTTTTAGAAACGTCGTTAGCATCAGCGATATTTGCAGACAAACCTACCAAAGAAGCGATTTTATTACCGTGGTGAATATATCCGCCAACGAAAGGAGCTTCGATTTTCTCAAAAGCACCTACTTCGATTTTCTCCCCGATAACTCCAGTTTGCTCAGTTAATTTTTCTGCAACTGTGATTCCGTTGTAATTAGTGGCAAGTAATTCATCTTTTGAATTTACAGAAAGAGCCAATTCAGCCAAATCTTTAGCTAAAGCTACGAAAGATTCATTTTTGGCAACGAAATCTGTTTCACAGTTTAGCGAAACGATAGCACCTTTTTTGTTATCAGCACTTACTTTTGCGATAACAGCTCCTTCACTTGAGTCGCGGTCAGCTCTTTTTGCAGCTACTTTTTGTCCTTTTTTACGTAGCACTTCAATAGCTTTGTCAAAATCTCCTTCTGCTTCAATCAAAGCAGCTTTACAATCCATCATGCCAGCTCCTGTGGCTTGTCTTAATTTGTTTACATCTGCGGCTGTAATATTTGCCATAGTATTAAATGAATTTGAATGTTAAAAATTTGTTTTAAAAGTAAAATACTTTAAATAAAAAAGAAATAGTTTGAGCTTGCTTTTTAGTAAAAGAACATTATCAAACTATTTCAAAGTGAGCAGAAGCCCTATAATTTCAGAACGAATCCTTATTATTCAGCGGTTTCCACTTCTTTATTTTCTTTATTGTCTGACGTTCTTCCAGAAAGTCCTTCATTAATCGCTTCGGTTACGTACGAAAGGATTTTCTCGATTGATTTTGAAGCATCATCATTTGCAGGGATAACATAGTCCACCTCACGAGGGTCTGAATTGGTATCTACCATTGCAAAAATAGGAATGTTTAATTTTTGAGCTTCTTTTACAGCAATGTGTTCACGCATTGTGTCTACGATAAATAACGCTCCTGGAAGGCGAGACATATCAGCGATTGAACCTAAGTTTTTCTCGAGTTTTTCTCTTAAACGCTCGATTTGTAATTTTTCTCTTTTTGAAAGGGTTTCAAATGTTCCGTCTTTTTTCATTTTGTCAATAGACGACATTTTTTTAACCGCTTTACGGATAGTAACGAAGTTCGTTAGCATACCACCTGGCCATCTTTCTGTGATGTAAGGCATTTTAACGGAAGTTGCTTTTTCAGCTACTACATCTTTTGCTTGCTTTTTAGTAGCAACGAAAAGAACTTTTTTACCAGAAGCAACGATTTTTCGTAGAGCCTCGTTTGCTTCTTCAATTTTAGCTGCTGTTTTGTACAAGTTAATTACGTGAATTCCATTGCGTTCCATATAGATGTATGGAGCCATATTAGGATTCCACTTTCTAGTCAAATGTCCAAAGTGAACACCTGCGTCTAGTAAATCTTTAATTTCTATGTTATTTGCCATTTTTTTAATAGTTTACGTTCCGTTGATTTAGCAATATTGAAGAGGAAACAAAATGGTTTGCCAACAATATTTGGATGCTAAACTAAATTCCTTCTGTAAAGGAACAACGACAACAATGTTTTTAGTTTCTTTAATAAATCTAACGTATTAACGTTTAGAGAATTGGAATCTCTTACGAGCTTTCTTCTGACCGAATTTTTTACGCTCTACCATACGAGGGTCTCTCGTTAGTAGTCCTTCTGGTTTCAAAGTAGCTCTGTTTTCTATATCCACTTCGCATAAAGCTCTTGAAATGGCTAAGCGGATAGCTTCAGCTTGTCCTGTGATTCCTCCACCATATACGTTTACTTTTACATCGTAAGTGTCTTCAGAACCTAACAACACGAATGGCTGTTTTACTTTATACTGAAGTGTAGGAGTGGTAAAGTAATCATTTAATTCTCTTTTGTTTACACTGATAGTTCCGTTACCTGGTTTTAAATAAATACGTGCAACGGCAGTTTTTCTTCTACCAATTTTGTGAATTACTTCCATTATTTCAAATCGTTTAAGTTAATGGCAGTAGGTTGTTGAGCTTGTTGTTTATGCTCTGTGCCTACATACACTTTCAAATTACCTAAAATCGCTACACCCAATTTGTTTTTAGGTAACATACCTTTTACTGCTTTTTCGATTAAGCGTTCTGGGTGTTTTGCTAAAATGTCTTTAGCAGTTAAGATTCTTTGTCCTCCCGGATAACCTGTATAACGAACGTACTCTTTGTCGTTCCACTTGTTACCAGTTAAGTTGATTTTCTCTGCATTGATAACAATCACATTATCACCGCAATCAACATGTGGCGTAAATTCAGGTTTGTACTTGCCACGTAGCAATTTTGCTACCTTTGAAGCAAGACGACCTAACGTCTGTCCTTCAGCATCAACTAAAACCCACTGTTTTTTTGCAGTGTTTTTGTTAACTGAAATTGTTTTGTAGCTTAGTGTGTCCACATTACTCGTTTTAAAAATTAAACATTCCTTGATATTGTATCAAATACGCATAGTACTTGAAATTGGGGTGCAAAATTACAACTATTTATGTAATATGCAAATTTTTTTGAGATAAAGTAATTGAAAAAGGGAGCTTGAGTGTATCTGTTTGTGTTGAAAATAAAAAAATCAAAAGTCAAGATGAGTCCTTATTGAAAATAATTTGTTGTTTCTAAAAAAATATCTAATTTAGCAATTTCTTTGTAATTTTTAAATTTTTTAAAAATGAAATCACTAAAATATTATATATGGGTTGTATTATCTTTGATTGTTGTAGCTTGTTCTAAAAATGATGATTTCCAAGAACTACCGATACTATCGAATAATAGCAACGTTACAATTCAGGATGTAGAATTACTAACTCCTGTTGATGTTCAGGCTACTTTAACAACCAAAAAGTTATATACTTATTTGCGGTCAGTTTATGGAAAGAAAACTTTTTCTTCGACAATGGCAAACGTAGCTTGGAACACACAAGAAGTTGCTCACGTATATAAACTTATAGGTAAATATCCTGCGATGAATTGTTTTGATTTTATACATATACATCATTCATCACCCGATGGTTGGATAAATTATTCGGATATTAGTCCTGTGAAGAATTGGGCTGATGAAGGCGGAATCGTTTCTCTGATGTGGCATTTTGCCGTTCCTGAAAGGGAAGGAGCTGATTACCACGTTTTTTATACCGATAAAACCACCTTTCAAATTTCAAATGTGTTTGTCGAAAATTCTTGGGAGAGTAAGTTTTTTTACAAACAATTAGACAATGTCTGCGATGTAATTCTAAAGCTACAATCGGCTAATATTGCAGCTCTTTGGCGACCTTTTCATGAGGCAGCGGGTAAGTGGTTTTGGTGGGGGAACGGAAGTAGCGAAGATTATATTCGCCTTTGGAAATTGACCTATGAATATATGCAACAAAAAGGCATTCACAATCTTATTTGGGTATGGACTACCGAAAGCGATGACTCGGCGTGGTATCCAGGTGATAAATATGTAGACATCATAGGACGAGACCTTTACGGGAAAAATGCTACGGAAAGTTATAATCAATGGAAACAAATTTCTGACCAATATACCCAAAAAATGGTAAGCCTTAGCGAATGCGGAAATTTAGTTCAGGATAAGAAAATTGTGAGCAAACAAAGTTACATCGAAGAGCAATGGAGTAGCAAAGGTGCCAGATGGTTGTATTTTATGCCTTGGTACGATTATGATTTTAACCAAGGTACTTCATCGGTTAATTTGATGTGTAGTGATGATTTTTGGATAAATGCAATGTCTCGGGATTACGTACTAAACAGAAATGATGTTGAAAAATATTTTTCAGAAGTAAAATATAAAGAATGGTAAAAAAAATAATGATACTAAGCCTAATTTATAACTTATTTACCTCGTGTAGAGGAGCTTTTATACCTACAACAGTAATGGAACACACACCACAAACACAGAATTTGTATAAAAATCTGAAAGAACAAGCCAAACGAGGCTATATGTTCGGGCAACACGATGCCTCATTATATGGAATCGGTTGGAAAGGCGATGCAGATCGCTCCGATGTGAAAAGCATTGTGGGCGATTATCCTGCTGTTATCAGTTTTGATATTGGGCGATTGGAGTTAGGGGGTACACATAATTTGGACAATATCTCTTTTGATGTAATGCGTCAGGAAATTATCAAACATTACGAGCGTGGTGGGGTGATTTCCATCAGTTGGCACGTGGATAATCCGCTAACTGGAGGCGATTCGTGGGATATTCGTTCTAATAAGGCGGTAGCTTCGGTATTGACTGGGAGAGAAAATGCTGAGAAGTTTCAACAGTGGCTGGGGCGAGTAGCCGATTTTATAAACTCCCTCGAAACAGAGCAAGGAGAGAAAATCCCTATTATTTTCCGCCCTTGGCACGAACACACAGGCAGTTGGTTTTGGTGGGGACAGAGCCTTTGTTCTACCGAAGAATATAAATCCCTTTGGAGACTTACTGAACAAGCATTGAAAAGCAAAGGAGTTCGTAATGTTTTGTTAGCATATTCCCCAGGCGGTGATGCTACCAATTATATGGAACGCTATCCAGGTGATGATATTATCGACCTTTTAGGGTTCGATACGTATCAGTCAAATGAAAGTAATGGTGCTGAGGTTTTTATGAAGATACTCCAAAAGAATTTGAAATTCTTAAAACGTTATTGCAAGAAGAACAATAAAATATACGCCGTAACAGAAACAGGATTTGAGCAAATTCCTAATGCTACGTGGTGGACAGAAGTTTTAAACAAAGCCATAGGTTCGTTTAAGCCAAGTTATGTGTTGGTCTGGCGAAATGCGTATGAGCGACCTAATCACTATTACGCTCCTTACCCCAATCATATTTCGGAAGCAAACTTCAAAGAGTTTTACAACCTGAACAATGTCTTCTTTCTTAAAGATATACAGAAAATGTATCAAGCTGAATAACAATATATCGGTATAATTC
>JAUNHN010000005.1 GCA_030523915.1 Capnocytophaga sp.
GCCGCAAATCACGCTCCTATCGAAAAGCAATTTAGTTTAGGTGTTTTGCAAGTGTAAGGCAGGTGTATTTTTGGTGTAGATTTAATGGACTTCTAATTGCTAATTTTTTAAACAATACTAAATTGTTGAGGAAATTTGTTTGTCAAAAATGAAATATTTTTGATGAATTATTTGTGTAAACCTACTAATAATTAATATTGTGTAAGCATTATAAACCTCTATTTTATTTAGAATTCATATAAATTAAGTTTAAAAACAATTACTTTTTTGCAATTGATGTAATATATCATACTTTTGTCCTTGAAAAAAGTGAATTTTTCAAAAAGTTCAACAGGAAAATATTAAATAACATATTTTAATATGAAAAAGGTTAAAAACCATAATTCATTTAACATCAGTATTTTTAGCTTTTTACTGATGTTGTTGTTTTCAACTTCGGTTTTTTCGCAGGGTGGTGATCCAGTAAAGGGTGAAACCTTGTTTAAGACAAACTGTATGGCTTGTCACCAATTGGATAAACGTGCTGTAGGACCTGCTTTAGGAGGTGTTACAGAACGAAGAGCCAATGAGTGGCTTCATAAGTGGATTAATAATAGTACTGCTTTGATAGCTTCAGGAGATGCTGATGCAAAAGCTATTTTTGAGGAGTATAACAAAGTTCCGATGGCTTCTTACGAAGGGATTCTTTCGCATCAAGACATTGAAGACATCTTGGCATATACGGCTAATCCGCCTGTGGTGCAAGAAGCACCAGCAGAGGAAGAGATTCTTGTGCCAATAGAAGACCCAGAGGTAGCTAAGGATAAATCTGTAACCTATACTACAATAATAATAGGGCTTATTGCTTTGATAGTAGCACTATTTGTGGTTCTATTCTTCTTGGGCAATGCTTCCCGTGTTATGGCAAACGCAGATATTTCAAAAGAAGAGTTTACTAAACGAAAAGAAAAATTCTTAGCCAAGGCGTTTGCTGATAACCCTTTCTTTGTAATAACTACCGTTTTGGTGTTGTTATTTGGTTCTACTTATGCTATTTTTGGATATTTAATGCAAATAGATGTAAATCAAGGATATGAGCCTATTCAACCAATTCACTATTCACATAAAATTCACGCAGGCGATAATCAGATAGATTGTAAATTTTGCCATTCTGCAGCACGTGTTTCTAAAACGGCGGGTATTCCATCGCTTAATGTGTGTATGAATTGTCACGAAACAATTTCAGAATATAAAGGTGAGCCAGATTTGGCAAATGGTTACACACGTGAATTCTATACTAATGAAATTAAAAAACTATACGAAGCAGTAGGTTGGGATGAGAAAAGTTTTAAATATACTGGCAAAACCAAACCTGTTCGTTGGGTACGTATTCATAACTTGCCTGATTTTGCATATTTTAATCACTCTCAGCACGTAACAGTTGCTGGACTTGAGTGTCAGCAATGCCATGGAAAAGTGGAAGCAATGGAGATTGTTCATCAACACGCTCCTTTGACAATGGGCTGGTGTGTTGAGTGTCACAGAACTACGGCTGTAAATGTTGATAACGGATATTATCAAAATTACAAAGAAGTTCATGCAGAACTTGCTAAAAAGCTAAATGTAGAAAAACTTACAATCGCTCAATTAGGTGGTTTAGAATGTGGTAAGTGTCACTACTAATTTTCAATTATTATTAAAGAGTTAAATTTCAGATTATAACTATGGCATCAAACAAAAAATACTGGAAAAGTGTAGAAGAACTTAATGAAAATTCAGTTTTAGATACACTGAAACAGAATGAGTTTGTAGAAGAAATCCCAGTAGATGAGTTTTTGGGGGACAAAGCTACATTAGAATCGTCCTCTACTTCACGGCGTGATTTCTTAAAATATGTAGGTTTTACAACGGCTGCTGCTACGTTGGCAGCTTGTGAAGGACCTGTTCATAAGGCTGTGCCTTACGTGGTTTTGCCAGAGCAAATTCGTCCAGGAGTAGCTGATTATTATGCTACGGCTATCGCTGACGGATATGATTTTACAAGTGTGCTTGTAAAAACACGTGAGGGAAGACCAATTCTTATCGAACACAATAGAGAAGCTAACTCACATTGCGAGGCAAACGCTCGTGTAATTGCCTCTGTATTAAGTTTGTATGACAATCTTAGGGTGAAAAATCCGCTTGTAAAAGGCGGAAGTGCCATTTCGTGGAACGATTTAGATGCAAAAGCTGTAAAAGCATTGGACGATGCAACTCAGTCAGGAAAACAAATCGTGGTGTTAAGCCACACATTGGCAAGTCCTTCTTCTTATAAATTAATTGAAGAATTAAAAGTAAAATATCCAACCTTGAAATTGGTAGAGTACGATGCTATTTCTGAGGAAGCTACATTGAATGCTTTCCAGAAAAAATACGGCACACGTGCTATGGCAGATTATGATTTTACCAAAGCAGAGGTAATTGTTTCTTTCGGAGCAGATTTTATTGCTGATTGGCAAGGAGGAGGCTTTGAAGGAGCATACGCTCAAAAACGTATCCCGAAAAACGGAAAAATGTCAAGACATATTCAGTTTGAAGCCAATATGTCATTAACAGGAGCGAATGCCGATAAGCGAGTTCCTGCTACTCCATCACAGCAAAAAGTAGCTTTGGCAAAATTCTACGGATACTTAACAGGAACATCTGTGGCAGGACAACTTCCT
The DNA here is from genome assembly GCA_030523915.1 of Capnocytophaga sp. Classification (GTDB taxonomy): domain Bacteria; phylum Bacteroidota; class Bacteroidia; order Flavobacteriales; family Flavobacteriaceae; genus Capnocytophaga. The sequence goes on from JAUNHN010000005.1 coordinate 2,682, forward strand.
GAAAAAATAGAAACAGCTGTTAAAAAAGCCGCTGATGAAGTACGAAAAGCAGGGGCAAAAGCGGTGGTAGTTACAGGTATTCAGGACGAAAATGCACAGTTATTAGTTTTGGATATTAACGAAAAAATCCAAAGTGAGGTTTTCAACGCTACTACTCCGATTTACGTTCGTAAAGGAAGCGTAACAGCGGTAAAAGAATTGGTAGCAGATATGAACAGCGGAAAAGTAGGAGCGTTGATTCTCAATAATTTAAATCCGCTATATACTTTGCCGAATGCCTCTGAGTTTGAAAAAGCAATGGAAAAAGTTCCTTTTTCGGTGTCTTTCTCAATGAAAGCTGACGAAACGGCTATCAAAACGAGCTATATTGCGGCAGCTCCGCATTATTTAGAATCTTGGGGCGATGTAGAGTTCAAAAAAGGGCATTATGCTTTGACCCAGCCTACAATTCGTCCGTTATTTGACACACGTCAATTACAAGACGCACTACTAAAATGGTCAGGTTCTGACAAAACATATTACGATTTTATAAAAGAAAATTGGTCTACAAACATACTTGGAGAAGCCAAATGGAACAAAGCCTTACACGATGGGGTGTTTGTAGCTGTTAAAGGTGAAGAGACTTTATTAGTAAAACAAGAACAATCTTCAACAAAAGAAACAGAACCTTTAAAAGAAGAAGAACCTATAATACATGAATTTTCTGTAAGTGAAGCAGTTAGTTCGTTGTCAAAAGCATCTTCTGAAGGATTTGAATTAACGTTATATACCAAAGTGGGTATCGGAGATGGGCAACAAGCTAACAACCCTTGGTTGCAAGAGCTTCCAGACCCAATTACTCGAACTACTTGGGATAATTACATAACAATGTCTATTTCTGATGCTGAAAAGTTAGGTATCAAAAATTGGCATGTAGCTACGGGTGCTTTGGACGGAAATTATGCTGAAATAAGCGTTAATGGAGTAACTATTAAAGCTCCGGTACTTATCCAACCAGGACAAGCTAAAGGCTCTTTAGGATTGGCTTTTGGTTACGGAAAGGTAGAGGGAATGAAGAAAGAAATGCAGGTAGGGGTAAATGCCTACAAGCTATATCATAATTTCAATAATGTTCAAAGTGTGAAAATCCAGAATGTTGGAGATACTCACGAGTTTGCTTGTGTTCAGCTACATAATACTTTGATGGGACGTGGAGATATTCTTAAAGAAACAACCTTAGAAGAATACAATGCAAAACCTTCTGAAGAATGGAATGTGAAGCCAGTAGTTTCATTAGACCATAAAGAAATATTGGCGAGTAGTGTTTCGCTTTGGGAATCATTTGACCGCTCATCAGGGCATCATTTTAACTTGTCGATTGACTTAAATGCTTGTACAGGTTGTGGTGCGTGTGTGATAGCGTGTCATGCAGAGAATAATGTACCAGTAGTAGGTAAGGAAGAAATGAGACGTTCGCGTGATATGCACTGGTTGCGTATCGACCGTTATTACTCTTCGGCAGATACATTCAAAGGAGATTTGGAAACAAAGGCAAGTATCAGCGGATTAAGTGCATCTCTAACAACTTATGGAGAAATGGAAAATCCAGCAGAAAATCCACAAGTGGCATTCCAACCTGTTATGTGTCAGCATTGTAATAATGCTCCGTGCGAAACGGTTTGTCCAGTAGCGGCAACATCACATGGTCGTCAAGGGCAAAATAATATGGCGTATAATCGTTGTGTAGGAACGCGTTATTGTGCGAATAACTGTCCGTATAAAGTACGTCGCTTTAACTGGTTCTTGTACAACGGAAATGACGAGTTTGACTTCCATATGAATAATGATTTAGGACGTATGGTATTGAATCCAGATGTAACGGTTCGTTCGCGTGGGGTGATGGAAAAATGTTCATTCTGTATCCAACAAACACAAGCCGTTATCTTGAAGGCTAAGAATGAAGGTCGTCCAGTTCGTGAAGGAGAGTTTAACAACGCTTGTGCTTGTTCGGCAGCTTGTGGAACAGGAGCTATGGTGTTTGGTGATATCAATGAGAAAGGAAGTGAAATTGCTAAATTAATAGCCGATGATAGAGCTTATCACTTGTTAGAACATATTGGTACTAAGCCAAATGTAGTATATCAAGTGAAAGTAAGAAATACGAACGAAGCATAAAATTAATTTAATAACTAAGAAATAATATATAAAGGATATGGCGTCGCATTATGAAGCACCTATACGAAAACCTTTAGTAACGGGAGATAAATCGTATCACGATGTTACGGTTGATATTGCTCGTCCGGTAGAGGGTAAAGCCAATAAGATGTGGTGGGTTGTATTTTCCATTGCGTTGGTAGCTTTCCTCTGGGGGTTGGGAAGTATGATTTACACAGTATCAGTAGGTATTGGAACTTGGGGATTGAACAAAACCGTTGGTTGGGCTTGGGATATCACGAATTTCGTTTGGTGGGTTGGTATCGGACACGCAGGAACGTTGATTTCTGCCGTATTGTTACTTTTCCGTCAGAAATGGAGAATGGCAGTAAACCGCTCGGCAGAGGCTATGACCATCTTCTCGGTAGTACAAGCGGGATTATTCCCAATTATACACATGGGAAGACCTTGGTTAGGCTATTGGGTAATGCCGATTCCGAACCAATTTGGTTCATTGTGGGTGAACTTTAACTCGCCGTTGTTATGGGACGTATTCGCTATTTCTACCTACTTATCGGTGTCGTTAGTATTCTGGTGGACAGGATTGTTGCCTGACTTTGCGATGCTACGCGACCGTGCTGTGAAGCCTTTCCAAAAGAAAATATACAGTTTGGTAAGTTTCGGATGGAGTGGACGAGCTAAAGATTGGCAACGTTTTGAAGAAGTATCGTTGGTTTTAGCGGGATTGGCAACGCCTTTGGTACTTTCGGTGCATACTATCGTATCGTTTGACTTTGCGACTTCTGTAATTCCAGGTTGGCATACCACCATTTTCCCGCCTTACTTCGTAGCAGGAGCGATTTTCTCAGGTTTTGCGATGGTAAATACGCTTTTGATTATTATGCGTAAAGTGTGTAATTTTGAGGATTATATCACTATCCAGCATATTGAACTTATGAACCTTGTGATTATGATTACGGGGTCTATCGTAGGCTGTGCTTATATTACCGAATTATTTGTAGCTTGGTATTCAGGCGTAGAGTATGAGCAATATGCGTTTTTGAACCGTGCTACAGGTCCTTATGCGTGGGCGTATTGGTTGATGATGACTTGTAACGTATTCTCACCACAAGTAATGTGGTTTAAAAAAGTGAGAAGAAGTATTATGGTTTCGTTTATTATTTCACTTGTAGTAAATGTAGGAATGTGGTTTGAGCGTTTTGTGATTATCGTAACGTCATTACACAGAGATTATTTACCTTCCTCTTGGACGATGTTCTCACCTACATTTGTTGATATCGGAATCTATGTTGGGACTATTGGGTTCTTCTTCGTATTATTCCTATTATATGCACGAACATTCCCTGTTATTGCACAAGCTGAGGTAAAATCTATTTTGAAATCATCAGGAGAGAAATATAAAAAATTAAGAGATAACAATCCTAACCACGACCACCATGAGTAATAAAGTAGTACACGCGTTATATGACGATGATGATGTTCTAATGGCGGCTGTAAAAACAGTAAGAACCAAGAATTATCGAATTTCAGAAATATATACACCATTTCCTGTTCACGGGCTAGATAAAGCAATGGGATTAGCCCCTACGCGATTAGCGATTGCTTCATTCATTTACGGATGTATTGGATTGAGTGTAGCCACTTTAATGGTTAATTTCATTATGATTGAGGATTGGCCTCAAGATATTGGAGGAAAACCAAGTATGACGTTTTTACAAAACGTTCCGTCTTTTGTTCCTGTTATGTTTGAGATGACGGTATTTTTTGCGGCACACTTAATGGTAATTACGTTCTTTTTAAGAAGTAAGCTTTGGCCATTTAAGCAAGCTGAAAATCCTGATGTAAGAACTACTGATGACCACTTTTTGATGGAAATTGCTGTCACAGAAAGTAATATTGGAGAAGTAACAACTCTTTTGAAAGAAACAGGAGCTGTTGAAATTAAAATAGCAGAAAAATAAGAGATATGAAAAATATAGTTAAAATAGCTTTATTCAGCAGTGTATCTTTACTTTTAGTTTCTTGCTTTAACAAACGTGAGCCGAACTATCAGTTTATGCCAAATATGTATCAAAGTGCAGGTTATGAAACCTATCAAGAGTCAGAGGCATTCAAAAATGGTATGGAGGCACAGCTACCTGTAGCGGGGACTATCAAGCGTGGGTGGCAACCTTATGAATATCCTGATACTCCCGAAGGATTGGCACTTGCTAAAGAAGAACTCAAAAATCCATTATTGGCTGATTCATTAAATGTAGCATCTCATATTGAAAAAGGAAAGGTGTTATATGATATTTATTGTGCTGTTTGTCACGGAGTAGCAGGTGATGGTAAAGGAATTTTGGTGGAAAGAGGTAAGTTCGCAGGAGTTCCAAGTTATGCTGATAAAAATCGTGTAATTACTCAAGGAGGTATTTATCATGTGATTTATTATGGGCTTAATGCTATGGGGTCATACGCCTCTCAAATTAACGAAAGAGAACGTTGGCAGGTGGCTTTATATGTAGAAAAGCTACGTGATGACTTAGTAAAATAGTTTCCTAAAGAAATATATTTAGATTATGTACACATTTTCAAATAAATTAAGACTTACAGCGATAATTTTTATAATCATAGGAATTATTGGAATTGGAATAGGTTTTTTTACAGCCCCCAAAACTGTCGATGAAGTAAAAAGCATTGTAGCACACGACCATCATTCAGATACGCATACAGACACACATCATGATGATGCACATTATGAACACGTTTTGCATCAATTACATAACAAACCTTGGGCAGCAGTCTATGTTGCAGCGTTGTTCTTTATGTTGATTTCTTTGGGTGTATTAGCATTTTACGCTATTAATAGAGCAGCTCAAGCAGGTTGGTCTCCGGTGCTTTTTAGGGTAATGGAAGGTATTACAGCTTATTTACTGCCAGGTGTAGTGATAGTATTTACTTTATTGGTACTTTCAGGATTACACATTAATCATCTTTTTGTGTGGATGGATGATGCTGTGGTAGCAAATGATACTTTATTACAAGGTAAACAAGGATACTTAAATGTGCCGTTTTTCTTAGGCAGAGCAGCTTTCTATATGTCAGGTTGGGTAGGATATCGTTATATTTCAAGGAGATTATCTATTGCAGAAGATACAGCTACTACGAATCGCCCATTTGTTAAAAATTTCAAGTTTGCGGCAGGTTTTTTAGTGTTTTTCTTGGTTACAGAGTCAATGATGTCTTGGGATTGGATTATGAGTCTTGACCCACACTGGTTCAGTACCTTATTTGGCTGGTATGTATTTGCAAGTTTCTTTGTATCAGGGATTACTGTAATAGCGATGATTACTATCTACTTAAAAAGTAGAGGTTTTTTACCGCAGGTTAATACCAGTCATTTGCATGATTTGACTAAATTTATGTTCGGTATATCTATTTTTTGGACATATCTTTGGTTTTCACAATTTTTATTGATTTGGTATGCGAATATTCCAGAGGAAACAGTATATTACGTAGCCAGAATTAGAGATTACAAATTCTTATTCTTCGGAATGTTGGCTTTGAATTTTGTATTCCCACTGTTAGTTCTAATAAACACAGATTATAAGCGTATTAGCTGGTTAGTATTCACTATGGGAGTTGTTATTTTGGTGGGGCATTATATTGATTTTTATGTAATGGTAATGCCTGCTACAGTAGGTGATCAGTGGAGTATTGGGATTACTGAAATTTCATCTGTTTTATTTTTCTTAGGGTTGTTTATTTTTGTAGTATTCACAGCTTTAACCAAAGCACCATTACTGCCTAAGAATCACCCACTTATTGAGGAAAGTAAACATTTTCATTATTAATAGAATAGACAAGCGAAGTTTATTATAAAACACTACAAATGAAAGCTATAGTTTCTTAACTATGGCTTTTATTTTTTTCGTTATTTAAGAAAATAATTGATTTTATAAGTGCATATATGTAACTTTTGTTGTATCTTTGCTAACTCATAATGGTACAAAATACTTGCTATGAAATATATCGTCTTAATTTTCTGTTTATTAAGTAGTTTTACGATGATTTCTCAAAGAAAAACCAAAGTGGCTTGTGTAGGTGATAGTGTAACTTTTGGCTATGGAATTGACCAACCTGAAAAAAATAGTTATCCATCACAATTGCAAACTCTTTTAGGAAACTCCTATGAAGTAAGAAATTTTGGAAGAAGTGGAGCTACACTTTTAACAAAGGGAACTCTTCCTTATGTAGAGAGTGAAGAATACAAAAAGGCGTTAGATTTCGATGCAGATTTTGTAATAATTCATTTGGGGTTAAATGACACAGACCCTCGGAATTGGCCTAATTATAAAGATTCATTTATTCAGGATTATTTGAATCTGATACAAAACTTTAGAAATAAAAAATCTAAAATCAAAATTTGGATTTGTCGAATGACTCCTATACGGAATGACCATCCACGATTTCTTTCAGGAACCCGTGATTGGTATTGGCAAATTCAGCAAACCATTGAGCAAATAGCAAAAGTAGCCAATGTAGAACTTATAGATTTACAAGAAGCACTTTATAACCGTCCTGACCTATTGCCTGATGCGTTGCATCCTAATAAGGAGGGGCTTTCGTTAATAGCAAAAAAAGTGTATGGAGCTATTACAGGTAATTATGGGGGGCTTCAACTGCCTGCTATATATTCCGATAATATGGTATTGCAACGTGGTACGCTATTGAATTTTGAAGGAATAGCCAATGCAGGTGAAATTGTAACTATTTCAGTTGAAAAATTGGATTCAAAGAAGAAAAAATCTAAAGGAAACGTTCTTGGACATACTAAAACTAAAACAGGAGTTGACGGAAAGTGGAAAGCTCAACTTTCGGATTTTAAAGCAGGAATAGGCTATCAGTTGCGAGTTTCTTCAGGGAAGAAAACCATTTTGCTGAAAAATATTGCTTTCGGTGATGTATATTTGTGTTCAGGACAATCCAATATGGCTTTTGAGTTGAAAAATGAAGCTACATATAATTCACAAACGGATTATACTGATGCTAACATTCGTATTTTTAATATGCTACCCCAATGGGATACACAAGCCATTGAATGGGATAAAAATGCGTTGGAATCGCTAAATAAATTGCAATATTATAAGCCTACTTCTTGGCAAACTCTTTCATCGGAGAATGCGAAGGATTTTTCGGCGGTAGCTTATTTCTTCGGGAAGGAAATTGTAAATAATGAAGCAGGAATTCCTATTGGATTGATACACAATGCTATCGGAGGTTCAAATATTGAATCGTGGGTAGATAGAAAGACTTTGGAGTTTTATTTTCCCGAAATTATGAAAGATTGGAGAAATAACGACTTTATAATGCCTTGGGTGCGGGAACGAGCTTTGCAAAATACCAAACAATCTGAAGGAAAAAGCCGTCATCCTTACGAACCAGCCTATTTGTTTGAAGCAGGAATTGAACCACTAAATCATTTCCCAATAGCAGGAGTGCTTTGGTATCAAGGTGAATCCAATGCACATAATGTAGATGTTTATGAAAAATTGTTCCCTTTGTTTGCAAATAGTTGGCGAAATTATTGGAGCAATGATACTTTGCCTATCTATTTCGTGCAATTATCCAGTTTTGAGCGTCCTACGTGGGGATATTTCAGAGAAATGCAATATCGGTTAAGTAAAACCATTCCGAATACGTATATGACGGTTTCAAGCGACTTGGGCGAGGCTCAGGACATACACCCGCGACAGAAAAAGCAAATAGGAGAGCGTTTGGCACGTTGGGTATTGAACGTTCAGTATGGAAGAAAAGAAATTACACCAGCCTCCGCACAATGGAAAGATGCAAAACAAGAAAAAGATGCTATTTTAATCACTTTTGAAGGTGGAGAAGGATTGCAGAAAGCTGATACAAAAGCCTTACAAGGTTTTGAAATTGCTGAAATAGATGGTTTTTATTTCCAAGCCGAAGCCGAAATCGTAGGGGAGGATAAAATCAAAGTATATTCCAAAAAAGTAAAGAATCCGATGTATGTACGCTATAATTTTGCACCGTTTGCCAATGGAAATTTAATTAGTAAAAACAAACTACCTGTATCGACATTCAAGGCAGGTATTTCAAAATAAAAATATTGTAGAAGAAAAGAAAAAACATCAGAGAATTTTGAATTTATTCAAAAATCTCTGATGTTTCTTATTGGAATAAATCAAAGAAACGTTTTTTCGATGTAAAACAATTTCATTTGACTTAAAAAATAGGTCGTTTTTAAGAAAATAAAGATAAATTATTTCTTTCGGAAGATGCCTACAAGCAAAAATATCCAACCAAGCATCAAAAGCAATCCGCCTAAAGGTGTAATCAATGCAAACGGACGGAAATTAATCGAAGTAATCGCTTCGGTAGACAATAAATAAATAGAACCCGAGAAGAATAATACGCCTAACGTTATCGAAAAGTATGCAAATTGCTTAATTTTGCCTGAAATAACGTCAATCAAAGCCAAAAATAACAAAAACAAAGCGTGATACATCTGGTAGCGAACTCCTACCTCAAAACTAACGAGCGATTCTGGCGTGAGGTGCTTTTTCAATGCGTGAGCCCCGAAAGCCCCCAAAATAATCGCCGTAAGCCCAAAAATAGCCGCCGTGATAAGTATTTTCTTTTTCATAGATGATATTAATTTTGTGATTTTACAAATAGTTTGAGATTTGAATGATGTGCCTTATAAAGGTAGCTACATCAATGAAAGGCAAAAATACGTATTTTTTGTCGGATAATCGGTTTTTTCAGTAGAAATTAAAATGTTTTTTACTTTTATTCAATGCAAGAGCGAATTGTAGTTCACCTTTTATAATGGACTTGATAATTTTGTTCTTTTTGAGCAAATTATCATTTTTCTTTATGAAAGAAATTACAAAATTAAGTTACAAATGAAACAAAAAGTTAGTATTTTGACTTTTTTCTGAAAAAATTCTTTTAGAAGTGAAAAAATTAATATGTTTGTACCATAGAAATTGATTTTATAGAAAATTAATCGGTTCGGGGATAATAATTTAGATATAAATAAGATAGTTAGTGAACCAAAAACGAAAATAAATAGTATGCAAATATTCAAATTTGGAGGAGCATCAGTAAAAGATGCCGCAGGTGTAAAAAATGTAGCCAAAATCTTAGAAAAAGTGGGCTATTCCGATACGCTGATAGTAATTTCGGCTATGGGCAAAACTACAAATGCTTTGGAAGTAGTAATCCATAATTACTTCAAGGACAAGGACAAACTCGGCGAAAGCATCAATGTAATTAAGGATTTTCATTATGAAATCATTCGTGAATTGTTTGATAATGAAAATCATCCCGTTTATTGGAAAGTAGACGGATTGTTTGCCGAACTTACATCGTTCTTGGAGCGAAATAAATCACCTAAACACAGTTTTGTATATGACCAAGTGGTTAGTTTTGGAGAACTTATCTCTACGACTATCATCAGCCAATATTTGAACGATTCGGGCATAAAAAATACGTGGCTGGACGTTAGAAACTTAATAAAAACCGATAGCAACTTCCGTGATGCGGGAATTAATTGGGAAGAAACGCAGGAAAACATTGTAAATAACGTAAACAAGTCGCTTTTGAACATCACGCAGGGATTTATGGGAAGCGATGCCAATTTTTTCACAACAACCTTAGGCAGAGAGGGTTCGGATTATACGGCGGCGATTTTTGCATATTGTTTGGACGCTACAAGTGTAACTATTTGGAAAGATGTTCCTGGTGTGCTTAATGCAGACCCTCGTTATTTTGAAAAAACCGAATTATTGCACAAAATCCCATATAAAGAAGCCATAGAACTTGCTTTTTACGGAGCTTCTGTAATTCACCCCAAAACATTGCAACCTTTGCAGCGAAAAGAGATTCCGCTGTTTGTAAAGTCGTTTGTAAACCCCACAGAAGCAGGAAGTTCTGTTTGTAATGTAGCCGAGCTTGAACCCAAAGTACCTTGTTTTATTTTGAAGAAAGAACAGGTGGTAATTTCACTTTCGTCGCTTGATTTTTCATTTATTGTGGAAGATAACATCAGTTATATCTTCAAACTGCTTCACGACGCAAAAATGAAGGTAAGTATGATTCAAAATTCAGCTATTAGTTTTTCAGTTTGTGTTGATAACAAATTTGATACACTTGCTGGTTTGGTAGAGAAATTGCAAGAAAAATTCAAAGTTTCGGTGTACGAAAACGCAGATTTGTATACCGTACGCCACGCTACGGAACAATCTATCAAAGAACTTGAAAAAAACAAGCACGTTTTGCTAAAACAAGTGCTTCAAGATACAGTTCAGATAGTAGTTATATAAATATTTTTAAAAAAAACGATAAAAACCTCACGTAAATCGCTTTGATTTACGTGAGTTTTTGTGTTTTTAAAGTAATTTTATTGAACATTTTGAAAAATAAAACCCATATAATATGAAAAATAAGTTTGAAAAACATCTTTATCAGCATTTTGATGTGCAGCAAAAGCGAATATTGGTTGCCATCAGTGGGGGAGTGGATAGTGTAGTACTTACGCATCTACTTTTTGGGTTGAAACTGGATATAATGCTGGCACATTGTAATTTTCAGTTGCGAGGAGATGAAAGTGATGCCGAAGAGCATTTTGTACGCAATTTGGGTGAAAAAATGGGTGTAAAAACCTTCGTAAAACGCTTTGATACGTTAGGATTTGCTACGGAGCAGCAACTTAATACGCAACTATCTGCCCGCAAGCTACGATATGATTGGTTTGAAGAATTGGCTACGGATAATCAGTGTGATTACATCGCTACGGCACATCAGGCTGATGATAATGTAGAAACGTTTGTCATTAATCTTTCCAGAGGCTCTGGGCTGGACGGATTGTTAGGAATTCCAGAGAAAAACGGAAATATTATCCGTCCGTTGCTGGTTTTTTCTCGGGAAGAGATTTTGCAATTTGCCAAAGAAAATAATTTGCAATGGAAAGAAGATAGCTCTAACCAAACTGAAAAATATATCCGAAACAAGATACGACACCAGATAATCCCCACGCTGAAAGAAATTCACCCTACTTTTTTAGAAAATTTCAAACAAACACAGCATTATTTATCACAATCGGCTCAATTTATAGATGAAAATATCCAAAAAATTAAAGAACAATGCTTTAAAGAAAGTGAATTTCAAACTCAAATTCAGCTTGAACCGATAAGAAACGCATCGGATATAGATTTTGTGCTTCATAAACTTTTTTATCCGTATAATTTCAGAAATATTCGAGATTTGAAAAAAATGTTATATGCCGAAAGCGGAAAACAGTTATTTTCGCCCACGCATCATCTTATTAGCGGTAGAGATTATCTTATTTTGATGAAAACCCCTCCCAAAGATGAAGAACTTGAAATAGGACTTGAATTTCTTCTGAAAGAATCAGAATTTAAAGAAAAAAATACGATAAAATTAAGTGTTAGCGATAATAGGAGCTTTATTTCGCTACAATTTTTAATTATAAATCGTGATATAAATCACTTTTTTGATTTGGAAGAACTTAAAGAAACGCAGGAAGATGTAGCTTATCTTGATTATGATACTTTACAATTTCCGCTCAGGATTCGGCACAAAAAAGAGGGAGATTTTTTCTATCCGATAGGAATGAATCAGAAAAAAAAGCTAAGCAAATTTTATATTGATGAAAAATATTCTCTTTTTGATAAAGAACAGCAATGGTTACTTTGTTCGGAACAAAATATTGCTTGGGTAATAGGAAAGCGTTTGGATAATCGATTTAAAGTCAGTTCAAAAACAAAACGTATCTTAAAAGTATCAATTTTGTAAATATAATACCTAAAAAAATGAAATTGCCACCACAAATCACTAAAAAAATAACTGAAAGAAAACAGCAAAATGCTTTCAGAACACTAAAAAACAATCAGTTTGCAGTAGATTTCTATTCAAATGACTATATTGGCTTTGCTTCTTCGGAAGAAATAAAAAAAGAGGTAGAGAAAATACTTTTGGCATTTGATTTTAAAAACGGAGCTACGGGTTCACGATTAATATCAGGAAATCATCTTATTTTTGAACTTGCGGAAGAAAAAATCAAAATATTTCATAATTCGGAAAGTGCATTGTTATTTAATTCAGGATACGATGCCAATGTAGGTTTTTTTTCGTGCGTTCCTCAACGTGGCGATGTTGTGCTATATGATAATTATATTCACGCATCTATTCGCGACGGAATTTCATTAGGTACAGCACAATCTTTTAAATTTAAGCACAATGATTTGGAAGATTTAGAAAGATTATTGGAAAAATATACAAAAATATCGAATTCTGTGTTTGTAGTTACAGAATCGGTCTTTTCAATGGATGGGGATTCTCCTTGTTTACGTACGATGAGTGATTTGGTAAATACTTATGGAGCTTTTTTAGTAGTAGATGAAGCCCACGCATTAGGGATTTTCGGAAAACAAGGTGCAGGATTGGTTCAAGAATTAGAATTGGAAGAAAAAATATTTGCCCGAATTGTTACTTATGGTAAGTCGTTGGGTTGCCACGGTGCTTCGGTGCTTGGAAGTCAGTTTTTGAAGGATTATTTGATTAATTTTGCTCGTTCGTTCATTTATACAACGGCAATGTCTCCTCATAGTGTAGCAACTATAATTGCCAGTTACAACGAGCTAAAAACTACAAAAAATATCGAAAAATTACACGAAAATATTTCATCATTCAGAAATATTTTAAAAAATTCGTTTAAAGTAGAACATAAACTTAGAAATTATCAGTTTATTGATTCTGTTTCTGCAATTCAGTCAGTAATCTTGTCAGGAAATAGTTTTGTAAAACAATCGGCTCTAAAATTGCAAGAAAAAGGTTTCGGAGTTGTTCCTATTCTTTCACCTACCGTGCCAAAAGGTCAAGAACGTTTACGAATATGTTTACATAGCTATAATTCAGAAAAAGATATAGAAGAATTGCTTGATTTTTCATTTTTAGGTGAATTATAATGTTGTTTTTTAAAATATTTTGAGTTTTAAAATAAAAATGATGTTATAATTTGTATTTGCAATGTTATAATTTAATATTTTGATGTATAAATAATAAATAATAACGTTGTAATTTAAAATTATAATGTTATTATTTTTGTTTTTTTAATGTTTTATTAAAGAGATGCAATGTATTGTATCTCTTTTTTTATTTGTTATAAGTGTATTTTATAGAAATTAAAATTAATATTTGTATGTAAAAAATAAATTATACAAAAAAATATAAATAAAAAGTTTGTTTATAAAAAATATTTTCTATCTTTGCAGAGAAAATAAAAAATATTTTGATATGGCTACAAAATCTTATTCAGAAAAAGTAGTGCAAACAAGAATAATGGTTGATGCACTCAAAAATAATGTAGATAACTTACCCGCAGGAGTTACTCAAGAAACAATTAATAAATTAGAAGAACTAAAAGTACTTGCAGAAACACTTAATAGTGAGCAAGAAAAACTAAAAGCACAATTGAAATCAAAATCGGAAGAATTAGATAAAACGTTGACTGAATTATCTAATTTGTATATTCAAACTAAGAAAAGAGTAAAAATTGATGTTTCAAAATCACTTTGGAAAGAATACGGATTTTCTGATAAAAAGTAATAATACGATGTTGTTTTTAAAATGCTATTTTCTATTTTTGTTTAATAAATAAAATGATAAAAATAGCATTTTTTTATTTGTAAATAATTGATAATGAGTAAAGATACATTTTTTATTACAGGAATATCTACTGATGTAGGAAAAACGATAGTTTCGGCAATAATTACAGAAGCCTTACAAGCAGATTATTGGAAACCTATTCAGGCAGGAAATTTGGATAATTCAGATACAGATAAAGTACAAAAATTAATTTCAAATAGAAAAACTATATTTCATAAAAGCTCGTATGCTTTACAAACTCCTGCAAGTCCACATTTATCAGCAAAATTAGATAATATTGAAATTGACATAGAAAAAATAAAGAGACCTTATACAGATAATAATTTAGTAATTGAAGGAGCAGGAGGGCTTTTAGTTCCTTTAAATAACAAACACACAATAGCCGATTTAATATTGCCTTCGGATAAAATCATTTTAGTTTCTCGGCATTATTTAGGAAGTATTAATCATACATTACTTACTTATGAGGCTCTAAAATCAAGAGGATTATCTATATTTGGAATTATTTTCAGCGGAGAGAGAAATATTTCATCAGAGAGTATTATTTTAGAAAAAACAAATGCAAAATTCCTTTTACAAATAGATGAAGAACCTTATTTTGATAAAAATGTAATTTCATACTATGCTGAAAAATTTTTGGAGAAAATTAATGTCTAAAAATTTATTATATAAGTAAATAATTTTAATTTAATAGTAAAATAATTATATAAAAAACAAAAAATCCGAGGATATTCTCGGATTTTTTGTTTCTATTATTAAAATGAATATATTTTTTTACCTAAAACTGATATACTACTTCTATTTTATGTCCAGCGAGTGTTTTTTTTGCTTTTTCTAAGTCTTCGGTGAATCCTAACATATATCCGCCACCTCCTGAGCCACAAAGTTTTAAGAAATAATCTCCGGTATCGATGCCTTGCTTCCAAAGTGTGTGGAATTCCGTCGGAATCATTGGTTTAAAGTTATTTAGCACCACTTTTGAAAGTTGTTTCACATTGCTAAACAGCGATTTGATGTTACCTTTCAGAAAATCATCTACACAAGCGTTCGTATATTCGATAAACTCGGTTTTCAGCATACTCTGAAAGCCTTCGTTTTTCATTTTTTCCATAAAAATACGTACCATCGGGGCGGTTTCTCCTACAATACCGCTATCTAATAAGAAAACTGCTCCTTTTCCATTAACAGCCTGTGAAGGAATGCCCGTAGGCTCAATATGGTCTTTTGATTTGATAAGAATAGGCAAACTTAGGTAGCTATTCAGTGGGTCTAATCCTGATGAAGTTCCGTGGAAAAAGGATTCCATTTTTCCGAAAATGACTTTTAATTTCAGTAATTTTTCACGAGTCAAATTCTCCAAAACGGTAATTTTATCGTGTGCATATTGGTAATAAATCGCAGCGACCAAAGCTCCGCTACTGCCCACACCATAGCCTTGCGGAATGCTACTGTCGAAGTACATTCCCTCAGCGATGTCTTTTTTCAGCTGAGCAATGTCAAAAGTTACAATTTCAGGATTTTCTGCGGAAAGTTTTTCCAAATACACAGAAAAATCTGCCAATGCCTGATTTGATTTCTTTGCTTCGGCAAGTTTGTTAGGGTCGGCTTCGGCAAAAGTTTTCAAAGCACCGTTGTAAAAATTATACGGAATTGCTAAGCCTTTGGAGTCCTTTATGATTCCATATTCTCCAAAAAGTAATATTTTTGAGTAAAAAAGAGGTCTTTTCATTTCTTAATTGTCGGAAAAATTAATTTTGGTCGCAAATATACTGCTTATTTTCACAATACGCAACTAATTCTTTTTGAATAAATTGCATTACTTCATTTTTATATTGATTTGGATACAAAATATGTACGTTTGCACCTGCGTCCAGCGTAAAACACACGGGGATTTTCGTTTCTTGACGGAATTGCCAAAGGTGTTGAATAACTTCCAACGTATTGGGCTTCATCAATATGAAATAAGGCAAACTGGTCATCATCATTGCGTGTAAGGTAAGTGCTTCACTTTCAACGATTTCTATAAATTTTTCCAAATCGCCGTTTTCAAAAACGGGAATCAATTTGCTGATATTTTCGTGAGCCTGTTGAAAACGCCTTTCTGCAAACGGATGATTGTGCATCAAATCGTGTCCGACAGAACTGCTTACTTGCTTTTGTCCCTTGTCAATCAGCAAGATAGTATCTTGAAAATCAGCGAAAATTTCGTGTACCTTATACGGATACGATACGCCATATTCATCGCTACTTCCTTCGATTTCAGAATGTTTGCCCCAAACTACAATTTTCCCTTGCACACTTCGGCAGGCACTTCCCGACCCCAAACGTGCTAATAATGAGGCTTTTTGCCAATAAACTTCATTTTCCAACACTTCTGGATATAACAGCTTTTCAATCTGCATCAAGCACAGCGAAAGAGCCGCCATACTACTCGCTGATGAAGCAATGCCACTGCTATGCGGAAATGAATTTTTAGAATGAATTTTGAAATAAAAATCCTTCAAAAAGGGCATATATTCGTAAATTCGTTCAAAAAAAGTGATTATTTTTGGGTGAAATGCAGGTTTGGGCTTCTCTTCAAAGAAAAAATCAAACTTAAAATCATCGCTTGGGTTGGCTAATTGTTCAAATTCAATCGTTGTTTCTGTAAAGCTATTGGTAAGTGTCAAGCTAATTGACGGATTAGCAGGGAGTTGCCCTTTTCGTTTTCCCCAATATTTGACCAAAGCGATGTTGCTTGGAGCTTTTGCCGAAACCCTTCCTTTCTGTGTGTGATACGTCATATTTTTGTATAAAAAAACGAGCGATTGTTGGAATATCGCTCGTTGTGTTATGTTTTATCGAAGCGGGCGATTCATCACCAAGTCGATGTATAGATTTACTTTGTTTTTCAAGTCTTTACGATTTACTATAAAATCCAAAAATCCGTGTTCCAAAACGAATTCTGCGGTTTGGAAACCCTCTGGAAGGTCTTGCCCTGTGGTGTCTTTTACCACGCGAGGACCTGCAAAGCCTATCAACGCACCAGGTTCGGCGATGTTGATGTCTCCCAGCATTGCGTAAGAAGCCGTTGTTCCACCCGTAGTAGGGTCGGTACAAAGTGAAATATAAGGCAATTTAGCTTCGTCCAGCTGAGCCAATTTCACCGAAGTTTTTGCCATTTGCATCAACGATAGAGCGGCTTCCATCATCCTTGCACCTCCTGATTTTGAAATCATTAGGAATGGGAGTTTCTTTTTGATAGCATAATCAATAGCACGTGAAATCTTTTCGCCTACCACACTTCCCATCGAACCTCCGATGAAAGCAAAATCCATACAAGCGATGACTAATTTTTCACCTTTGGAATTGCCCACCGCAGTACGAACGGCATCTTTCAAGCCTGTTTTTTGTTCAGCTTCTTTCAGTCGTGTGGCGTAGGATTTGGTATCTACGAATTCCAACGGGTCTTTTGATGATAAATTTGCGTCTAATTCCTTAAATTCGTTGTTATCGAAAAGAATTTGGAAGTATTCCTTGCTCCCGATGCGTACGTGATATTGGTCTTCGGGGCTTACAAAATAATTGGTAGCAAGTTCTTCAGTTTCAACTATTTTTCCACTTGGAGACTTGTACCATAATCCTTTTGGAGTATCTTTTTTTTCCTCAGTAGAGGTCTGTATTCCTTTTGCTGTTCTTTTAAACCAAGACATAATCCTCTGTATTTATCCGACAAAAGTATAAAAAAAAGTGAAAAATAAAAAGAAACATATCTGAAAGTTAAAAGAAAGAAGATAAAAATATGAATTTTTAATATTTTTAATAAATCATCAATTTTTTGATTATCAGAATGTTATTGTAATAATAAATCTTCTAATTTGACAGAAGATGTGAATGTTAAAATTTTACATCGGGCGGATAGTTTTCTTGATTATTTTACTCAAAAGTCATAATAACATTTTCATTTGAATATAAAATTAGAAGTTAATTTACTGAAAAACAGTTGTTTGTTTTGGTAAAAGTTATATGTTCATAGTTTTAAATTAAAATAAAAAGATTAAATTTGTTTGGAATAAATAAAAATAATAATTTTGTCCCGAGTTTAAGTTCTAATAATGAAGACTTTATTTCTATATATATTATTGTTGTGTGGGCTGAAGGTTTTTTCGCAGGAAATATCAGGAACGGTATTCAACACTCAAAAAGAACCTTTGTACGGAGTGGTTATCATTGATGAGAAATCGGGAAAATGGACGACTTCTAACGAAGAAGGCAAATTTTCTATTTCTTTTCAAGGAGAGTATTTTTTGAAGTTCAAATTGTTAGGAATGGAAGAAGCTACACTCAGAGGCTCTTCTTCAGAAAAGTCTGTTGTAGTGGTTCTTGAAGAAAAAACTTTACGTTTGGAGGATGTAGTGGTAACGGCAAATATACCAGAAAAAGGAGTGGCTAACTCCAAAATTATTTTAGATAAATATGCTATTAGCCAGTTTCAGTCATTTTCTTTGGCAGATGTGTTGCAACAGCTTCCTGGGCAAACTATTGAACCACCTAAATTCAACGCTCCCAAAGTACTGAATATGCGTACAGCGATTGATGATGATAACAATGCCTTTGGGATAGGATATATTTTGGATGACATGCCACTTTCCAATGACGAAAATATGCAATCCTATAATGGTTCTATACGTACTACTTTGTATTCAGCAAACATTAATTCGGGTTTGGATTTGCGAACTATACCCGCATCGAATATTGAAAAAATCGAAGTAATTTCAGGAATTGCAGATGCCAAATATGGGAATGCGACTACGGGTTTGGTTATCATTGAGCGTAAAGCAGGAATACATCCGTTTCAGGTAGATGCCAAATTGCAAGGCGGAGGGCAATCTATCTCGGTAGGAAAAGGTTTGCAATTATCGCCTAAGGCTGGAAAACTGAGTCTTTCGTTGGATTATTTGAATTCAAATAATGAACCTGTAAATAATTTAAAAGGGTTTAACAGATTGACAGGCAGTGCAATATGGACTACGGAACGCAATGATTCTTTCCGAAATACACTATCATTAACATTGCGAACAAATTTAGACGGAGAGCGAAAAGACAAAGAAAATGAACCTAATTTCCAAGCTAAAAGCGAAAAGAAAGACTATGCTATTACGTTGAGCAATCGTTCGCAATGGCAGTTGAACCAACGGTGGATTGACCGAGTTTCGTTACAAGGTGGTTTTTCCTATGCTTATACGGAAGATTACAATGCTTACTGGATGAATACTGGTGGATTGATAGTTCCTACGGCAACAGAAACGAGTTTACATTCAGGGGTTTACACGCCACCACAGTACTTAGGAATTATGCACACCAAAGGAGAACCTTTCAATGCTAATATACAATTTTCGGCAGAAAAGCACTATCGCCAAAGGCAATGGAATCACATCATTTCGGCAGGTGTAGGTTTAAATTATAGTAACAATTTCGGTGAAGGAAAAATTTATGATACGCAAAGTGCTCATACACAGGTAACATTAAAAAGTAATTCATCTGATAGTAGTAGAGGAATACGAGCTATTAATTTTGACAGATATGTCATTGCAAGTAAGCAATTATCTGTTTATCTGCAAGATAATATATCTTATAAATTCATTAACGACAGAACGCTTTACGCTAACGTTGGGTTTCGTTATGAAAATCAGAATGGTTTTTCGTCGTTTAGCCCACGTGTGAATGTCTCGTATGAGCTTTCTGATGCTGTGAAAATTCGCGGAGGAGTAGGGCTTTCTACCAAAGCTCCGTCATTGATTAAGATGTTTCCTGGGCATATTTATAACGATTTTTTGGTTACGGATTCACGTACTAATTATTATTCGTTCAATCTTGTACAGACATTTGTAGAACAGCGTGAGCGTGTATCTCTCAAGCCTTCCAAAAGCTGGAAATATGAGTTAGGAATGGATTTCTATACAGATTTGGGGAAAATAGCTTTGTCGGCTTTTTATGATTATTCTTATGATTTGTTTCATTCGGCATCAAATTATAAAGATTATGCAGTTCCGATAGTAACACTAATTCCTAATAGCGACCCTATGCAGTTGCCTACCTATATCATTACAGGATATAAAAAACGTTTAATGAATAATTCTATAAATGTAAATACGGGTTGGAGTCGTAATTCGGGAGTGGAGTTCGTGGCTAATTTCAATAAGATAAATGCGATAAATACCAGTTTTTCATTGGCAGGAACGTATGTTTATTCCTCAAATAACAGTTTACTTGATGAATTTGTAAAAAATACAAATTCTTTGGAAACGGAATATTTGTACGGAATTTATAAAACCGACAGCAATCGGCAGGATAAGTTTTCGCTAAGATTGACCGCTTCGTATCACCTTTCGTATTTAGGATTATTGATTTCTTTGACGGCGGAACAATTTACATTTGCAAACCAATACGAAAGATTTTACGAGCGTTACCCGTATGCCTATGTCAATCCGCAGGCACAAATAATCTCGGTACCAGAGACAGAGCGTACCGACGCAAAATACAAAGGATTAGTACGCCCTATAAGTTCGGAATATCTTGAAAAAAGAACGCCTATTTACCATAATTTCCATTTGCGAATGACCAAAGAAATGGCAAGTGGGCTTAGTTTTTCACTATATGTAGTCAATTTTTTTGATTATAGACCTAAAGTGATTATCAATGGTAGTACAAGTTCAAGAAACACACCTATTTCATTTGGAGCTTCGGCTAAATACAGTTTTTAATAATTTTTTAATCTAATTTTTATTTCAATGAAGAGAATTTTTACACTCTTAGTAGTAGCGACCGCTTTATGGTCGTGCAAAAAGGACGATGATAACTTCGTTCAGAATGTAGCTCACGTAGTAACAGTTACTTACGGGACTGATTACGCAGATGCTCCCGTAGTGGGGGCGGTAGTTTTGTTAGTAAACCAAGAAACATCGGCTCAGTATAGTTTTACAACAAACGCAGAAGGAAAAGTAACGGCTCTTGTACCAGCAGGAACTTACAACATTCAAGCCTCAAAATCATTGACCGCTTCCGAAATGGAAACATTGTCGGGACAAAGTGTAGAAGCCTCCTTTAACGGAAGTGTAGCTAATAAAGCCATTACGCTTACCAATAACGTTCCTACCACTATTGCCACCGTCTCGGGGCGTGTCGGAGACTTGATTATTAAGCAGGTTTATTATCAAGCAAGTGATACGAGAACAGCGGCAAATTATCGAGACCAATTCTTCGAAATTTACAATAACTCGAACGAAACGATTTATCTGGACGGGCTGTGTTTCGCTCAAGTAACAGGAGTTAATAGCGTTTCCTCGTCCAATGCTGGCAAAATTGAGTATCTGGCTAACGGGCAGTACAACTGGGCAGTTGCACAAGGTATTACGCAAGGAGAAAAAGCCAATACCGATTATATCTATTCACGAGAGATATTAATGTTCCCTGGTACAGGAACTCAATATCCGATTGAGGCAGGAAAATCCGTAATCGTAGCTCAAAATGCAATCAATCACAAAAACCCGCTTACCGTAGTGAACGCCAATGGTAGCACAACTACCTATCAGGTTACAGCACCAGAGCTTACGGTTGATTTAAGCAAAGCCCACTTCGAGGCAAATTACAGACCTTATGTAACAAATCCGGTGGCTACCGATGTTGAAAATCCGAGCGTAACCGATATGATTTTGGTCTATCACGACGGAGGCAATAGAGATATGATTTTGGACTCAAACGGGCGTGATGCTTTTGCTATCTTCCGTGCTACAAAAGCCGAAATCGACGCTTGGCTTTCTGCTCCGCTACCTACCGTAGCACAAGATGACCTCGCAACGGCAGGACGCCATAAGCAAATCCCGATAAGTATCGTGATTGACGGAGTGAATTTGCAGCACTTCGAAGATGCTAAAGCCATACCACACCGTTTGCCCGACAGGATTGACGCAGGAGAAATTAAAGGAGTGGGGCGTTATTCTTCCAAATCGGCAATTCGTAAAGTTCTTAGGACACTTCCCAGCGGAAGAAAAGTGTATCAGGATACGAATAACTCTACAAATGATTTCAATCCGAACGAGAATCCTGATGTAAGTGCTATTCAGTAAATTTTTATTTCGTAGAGGTGCAATGCGTTGCATCTCTACGTTTTATAATACTCTGATAGTCAGTATGTGAAAAAATTGACGTCAATTTATAAAAAAACTGACGTCAAAAAAAATATAAACTGACGTCAAGAAATTTACAAATTCACGTCAAGAAATTTTTAAGCAGACGTAAATATAAAATATTTTGTACCGAAATTTATAACAGTATTGGCTTTTATAAAAAATAAAATAGTATTACAATTATTTCGGTAAGTAGGTCTGTATGAAATGAGGATTGCTTCTCTATATAATGTTTCATAAATCAATATAAATCGTAATGATGAAACGAATTTTTCCATTTGCTCTGCTTGTTGTCCAAATTATGACGGGACAACAAAAACCAGAATCCGTCTTTTTTACCAAAGTATACGAACAATATACAAAAAATCCGACGTTTCTTTCGGAAATTCCGTTGGAGAGTTTTACAAAATCTTCATTGTTCTACAATCAAAATAAAGGGGATTTGCGTTTAGGGCAACAGAACGGCGAAGAAATTTCTTTCGGCTTAGCTACTAACGGAATGTATAAGCATAATCAATTTATTTTCTGGGGAAAACTCAAAGCAGAACGCCTGTACGAAAAAAATAAAAAGTGGAATTTATCTTATACAGACGTGCTTCCCGAAGGAATTATGCCCGACCCGCATTATTTCGCGGTAAGCAAAAGTTCTGAATGGAACAGCCAGCGGTATGATTTGTCGGGTGGAGTTTTATTGCCTCTCATTGGAGAAAAATGGGATATGACCGCTTGGGTAGATTATGATTTGAGGCAGCGTTTTCGCACCGAGTATGACCCGCGTCCTTCCATTACACAGAATTTTTTGGCGTTGAACCTTGCTACTGGAATTAAATTCAGTACACGACATAAAATTGCTTTGGGAGGAAAATATGGATATGGTAAAGTGAAAAATGAAACAGGCTATTCCGAAGTATTAATTCAGTCCCCAGTTACGTACGAAAAGTACCTACGCTGGATGGTCGGATACGGTACACCCCAGAATACAAAGCACGACCATACCAAACGAAATCATACGCAACAAAGTGCGTGGCTGGCGTACCATTATAAAGCAGACGACTACTATTTGTACGCTTACGGAGCGTATAAAAACCAATATAATAGGACGTATCAGAACTCCAATGAGGTAGTAAATGAATCGGAAGACGTGTTGGGGCAATATACAATCAATACAGTTTCGGGATTGATAAGCTACTTGCAAAATCTTTCTGACGGAAGGAAATTACATATCAGTACGGAGGCTTCCAATGCGAATGGCTTCAATTTTTTGGCATCACAACAAGGAAAAAATTACGTATCCACGTCAGGAAAAGTACAGTTCGACGCTTCGTTATTGAAAATCAAACGTGAGTTAATACATTACGATGCGGGACTTTCGGTAGCGTACGACTTTGCCTACCAAAAAGATGTACTATCGGAAACCCTCACGGAGCATTCACATTTGAGTTTTGCTCCCTATTTTAGAAAAGAATACGCACTACGAAAAATTTCGGTACTGCCGCAAGTAAAATTCGTATATCACCAGAAGTTGCATAACACGTTAGTAAACAATAATTTGGATTACTATAAGAACATTTCCGAAACGGACTATGCGAGCAAACACATTCGGCTGTTCTATGAAGAAGTGGTGTATCCTGATTTTAATTATTTCGACAGGAATCGCTATGAAATTCACTTCGGAGCCGACTTCAAGAAGCCGTTGCACGAGCATCGTTTTCTGTTGGTTGGATTTTCAACTGCCTACAAAACAACTTTTATGGCACAGAAAGAAAATCGCTATCATTTGTTCTTAACATTGACGCTGCATTACTAAAAAATTAGTACTTTTACGGCGTATTTTCCCAAAGTGTCGTATCAAAAAAATAAAATTAGTGAGAAGATTATTATTTTCCGTAGTTTACATTAGCATAGGTTTGCTGTTATTTGCTTTTCGCAAGCAGATGATCACGTCTATTTTTGACGACCAAAACTATATAAACAAACTGCGAGAAGAATACAGCTCAGGCGACCCGACGCGTTGGGAGGCTCCTACTTTGGACAGTGCCGTAGTGGCTGGGTTTCAAGATATAGGCACTTTGCCTCCGATGGAATATCCTGCTGATAATCCTTACTCCGACGCAAAAAAAGAATTGGGCAAGAAGTTATTTTTTGACCCACGTTTGTCGCGTTCCCAACAGATAGCTTGTGCTTCGTGCCACGACTCGCAACTGGGCTGGGGCGACGGTCGTACGGTTTCTTTCGGGCATAACCGCCAAGTAGGAACTCGCAACTCGCTGACATTACTTAATATAGGATATCATAAAATTTTCTTCTGGGACGGAAGAGCGGCTTCACTCGAACAACAAGTTTTGATGCCTATCAAAGACCCCGTGGAGATGCACTCCTCCGAAACGATTTCCGTACGAAATATCCGTAAGGCTAAAGGATACAAACCGTTATTCAAGGCAGCCTTTGGCGATGAGCAAATCAATATAGAACGCATTCAAAAGGCGATTGCAACTTACGAGCGAACCATCGTGAGTAAGCGAAGCAAGTTCGACCGATTCATCGCTGGTGAGAAAAAGATTTTCTCTGACCAAGAAGTAATAGGATTGCACTTATTCCGTACCAAAGCTCGTTGTATAAATTGTCATAACACACCGCTTTTCTCCAATCAGCAGTTCCACAATGTGGGATTGTCTTACTATGGGCGAGTTTTCGAGGATTTAGGACGCTATAACATTACGCACCAGAGGGAAGATGTAGGCAGATTTAAAACGCCTTCATTGCGTGAGGTTACACATACCGCTCCTTATATGCACAACGGATTAATGCCACATCTGGAAGGAATTATGGAGATGTACAACGTAGGAATGCCTCGCCCTAAGCCTAACGAAAAGCAAAAGAACGACCCGCTTTTCCCCACTACCGATGAGTTACTCAAACCCTTGGCTTTATCCAAAGAAGAACGCGAAGCTCTGATTGCTTTTCTGCATACTTTATCTTCAACGCCCGTTCGCGAGCGAATACCTGAACTACCAGAATGATTTTTTTATTCGTCCGATAATTTTTATTTTTGCGTCTTATTACGATAATGATGAAATTAAAAACATTTATACAAGCAGCACGTTTGCGTACTTTACCGCTTTCTGTTTCGGGAATTATTATGGGTAGTGCGTTAGCTTTTCGCGTGGGTTATTTCCGATGGGATATATTTCTGTTAGCACTTCTGACTACTATTTTATTTCAAGTTCTCTCCAATTTTGCAAACGATTATGGCGACGGAGTAAAAGGCACGGATAACGCTAATCGCATAGGTCCCGAACGAGCATTACAAAGTGGAAGAGTATCCCGAAAAGAAATGAAAAGCGTAATTATAAGAACGGCATTACTGTCTATTTTTTCGGCTATTGCGTTGATTTATGTAGCTTTCGGCAGTGAAAATTGGCTCTACGTACTGATTTTTTTTGTGTTGGGTGTTTTGTGTATCGTTTCGGCTATCAAATATACGGTAGGAAAGTCGGCGTATGGTTATCGGGGGCTGGGCGATGTGTTTGTTTTTATTTTCTTTGGTTTGGTAAGTGTCGTTGGTTCGTATTTTTTGTATGTACACGAATTACAGTGGAAGACGTTTTTACCCGCTATTTCGGTAGGGTTGCTTAGCGTTGCTGTGCTGAATCTTAATAATATGCGTGATTATGCAAACGATAAAGCGATGGGCAAAAATACTTTGGTAGTGAAGATGGGAAGCGAATTGGCGAAATACTACCATTATTATTTGATAGTTATAGCAATGCTTTGTATGTTAGCTTTTTCGGTGTTGCATTTACAAACGGGCAGGAGATTACTCTATTTACTTGCTTTTGTGCCACTTATAAAGCATTTGTTATTTGTGAAGAAGAATAAAGAATTGAAGAATTTAGATAAAGAACTGAAAATAGTAGCGTTTAGTACTTTTTTTCTGTCAATATTATTTTTTGTGGGGCAAATTTTGTAACTTCGCCCTTTGCGATGCAACCATAATGAAATGATGATTAAAATGCTTATTTTTAGTCTTTTAGATAATTTGGGGGCATTGAAAAATTTAAAGTACTATGGAAATTACTTATTACGGGCATTCTTGTGTGGGTATAAGGATAGGAGATGCAAATCTTTTGATAGACCCTTTTATATCTGGAAATCCTTTTGCTAATCACATCAATACGAATCAAATAAAAGCAGATTATATCTTAATCTCTGCTGCACATCAAGACCATACGATGGACGTTGAATCTATCGCAAAACGCACCAAAGCAAAGATTATTTCAAATTTCGAAATAGTTGAATATTATTACAATTTGGGTATTGATGGGCATCCAATGAATTTGGGAGGGTCTTACGAGTTTCCGTTTGGATATGTGAAGCTCGTACCTGCATTGCATTCGTCTACTTTTCCTGACGGGAAATCAGGAGGTTGTGCAGGAGGTTTTGTGATAAAAACTGCCGAAAAAACGATTTATTTTTCAGGAAATACGGCTCTGCACTTTGATATGCAGCTTATTCCTGTGCGTTATAGGATAGATTTGGCAATTTTGCCCATCGGAAGTAATTTTACGATGGATGTAGAAGATGCCATAATAGCATCAGATTTTGTGAAATGCGATAAAGTATTGGGAGTGAATTTTAATACATTTCCTTCTATTAAGATAGATGTTGACCAAGCAAAATATAGTTTTAAAGCCAAAGGCAAGGACTTGTTATTACTTGATATAGGGCGAACGATTAGTTTTTAACCATACTCTTTTTTGTAATTATTTAATAATGAATTATTTTTCATCAGATTTTGTTTTAGGAATTTTGGGAGGAGGGCAATTAGGTAAGATGTTACTTACCGAGACCCGAAAATACGATATTAAAACGCACGTATTAGACCCTAATGCCGATGCTCCAAGCCGTTTGGCGTGTAATCAGTTTTTTCAAGGGGATTTGAATGACTTTGAAACGGTGTATAATTTTGGTAAAAAAGTCAATATTTTGACTATCGAAATTGAAAATGTGAATGTTCAAGCTCTTGAAAAATTGGAAGAAGAAGGTGTTTTAGTATATCCTTCCTCTAAAAGTTTGAAAATTATTCAAAATAAAGGTCTTCAAAAGCAATTTTATATCAAAAATAACATTCCCACAGCTGATTTTTCGGTTTTTGAAAATCTTGAAGCATTAAAAAAATCAATTACTGCTGAACATTTTCCGTTCGTATGGAAAAGCACTCGATTTGGTTATGATGGTAATGGTGTTAAAATAGTTCGCAATTCGGACGACCTTAATAATTTGCCTGACACACAATGTATAGCCGAAAAGATGATTCCTTTCAAAAACGAATTGGCGGTGATTGTGGCACGTAGCCCTAAAGGAGAAGTAAAAACCTATCCTGTGGTAGAAATGGAATTTCATCCCGAAGCAAACCAAGTGGAGTACGTGATTTGTCCAGCCCGAATATCTGACCAAGTGGCTGCAAAAGCTCGCCATGTAGCGATGCAAGTAGCCGAAGCCTTTGATATAACGGGATTGCTCGCCGTAGAAATGTTTCAAACTCAAGATGATGAAATTTTAGTAAATGAAGTAGCTCCTCGTACGCATAATTCTGGACATTATAGTATCGAGGCTTCGTATACAAGTCAGTTTGAACAACATTTACGAGCTATTTTGAATCTTCCATTGGGCAAAACTGATAGCAAAGTGGCTGGTGTAATGGTCAATTTGGTAGGAGCAGCAGGTTATAAAGGCGATGTAGTGTACCAAAATATCGAAAAAATAATGGCAATGGAAGGCGTAACACCACATATTTACGGCAAACGTGAGACACGTCCGTTCCGAAAAATGGGACACGTAACTATTGTAAATGAAGATGTTGCGAAGGCTCGTGCAATAGCTCAAGAAGTAAAGGAAACTATATTAGTAATTAGTCAATAAGCGTTTGTCGCTGTAAAATATAATCAATGAAAACAATATTATTATGTTTAATTTCGATGGTAACTTTTGCCCAAAGTTCTAAAAATGATTGGCAAAAAGAAAACCTAAAAGGAAAAGTGAAATCGGTAAAAAGCACCACCTACCGATATACTAATAACAATGGGAAAACAGAAAAAGGAACACCATTGTCCAATTTCAACACATTGGAAGAATATAATGCTAAGGGATTCAAAATCAAAGGTTCAAGATTTTCTAATGAAGGAAAAACAACCAACGCTTGGCTCTATTTTTATGATGGAAATAATAGACTCACGAAAGTAGAAATATTTAATAACAATAACCAAATAGAAGAAACTCTTGCGTATTTTTTTGAACCTCAAGCACAAACAGAAACCGTGAAGGGCTATGATGCCAATGGTACGCTTTCTGGACAGCAAATCATTACGTATGATGATAAAGGAAACAAAATCAATGAGTTATCACTTAATGCAAAAAATGAATTTCTACTAAGCCAAGTAATAGTATACGATGCTAAGCAAAATATATCTGAGAAAAAATTTGAAGATAAAGAAGGAAAACGCGTAGTTTTAGAGTATGAATATGATGATAAAAACAATGTAATTAAGGAGAATTATTATGGCGAAGGCAAACAACTCTATGGACAAAAAGTTTTTTCATATAAGTATGATAATCAAGGTAATTGGATAGAACGCACCGAGAGTATTTACGAAGTAGAACGAGTGGTAACACAACGTGAAATAGAATATTTTTAAAAGAATTAGATTATGCCGATGAACAAAAATACTGTATTGGGGTATGCTACTCTGATAATGATTATAGTAGGGATAGGGCTTATTGCCTTGGGGGCATTCCGATATGATAATATTGCAGGCTTTGGGTTTGCTGCTGTGGGCGTAGGTTTTTTTGCTATTGCTTGGGTATTTAACGCATTGAAAGGAAGAGTATAACCTCCCAATATAAATATTTTTAGCACGAAAAATAGATTTTTTTTGGAATTTCTCATAGAATTTTGTACCTTTATCACTGTTTAATAACTTTTAAATAAAAAACAATGATAATAGGAATTCCAAAAGAAATTAAAAACAACGAAAACCGAGTAGGGGCAACCCCTAGCGGTGTAAGTGAACTCGTTAAAAACGGACATACCGTTTATGTGCAAAAATCAGCAGGAGAGGGTAGTGGCTTTCTTGATACTGATTATGTAAAAGCAGGAGCTACCGTTTTACCTACAATTGAAGATGTGTATGCTAAGGCAGATATGATTTATAAAGTGAAAGAGCCTATAGCTTCTGAATATGATTTAATACGTGAAAATCAGTTAGTTTTCACGTATTTTCATTTTGCTTCGGAAGAGGAGCTTACACACGCTATGGTTCGGCAAAAAGCAGTCTGTTTAGCTTACGAAACGGTAACAGCACATAATTCACTTCCTTTACTTACCCCGATGTCGGAAGTGGCAGGAAAGATGGCAGCCCAGCAAGGAGCTCGTTTTTTAGAAAAGCCACAAGGAGGTAAAGGTGTACTAATGGGAGGCGTTCCTGGAGTAAAACCAGCTAAAGTACTCGTGCTTGGTGGGGGAGTAGTAGGCTATAATGCAGCTATTACAGCAGCTGGCTTAGGAGCAGATGTGATTATAGCTGATATTTCGTTGCCTAAACTACGAATGCTAGACACTATTTTGCCCAAAAACATTAAAACATTATTTGCTTCGCAGTACAATATTCGTCAAGAACTACCTACTTGTGATTTGGTAATTGGTGCTGTACTGATTCCAGGGGCTAAAGCTCCTTATCTGGTAACTCGCGATATGCTATCATTAATGGTAAAAGGTTCTGTTTTAGTAGATGTGGCTATTGACCAAGGCGGATGTTTTGAGACTTCAAAACCTACAACACATAGTAATCCTGTGTATGAAGTAGACGGAATAGTTCATTATTGTGTAGCAAATATTCCTGGGGCGGTACCTTATACCTCTACATTAGCATTAACCAATGCAACACTTCCGTATGCTATTAGTTTGGCAAATAAGGGCTGGAAGAAAGCCTGCCAAGATGATGCAGGACTTGCAGAAGGCTTAAATATTATCCAAGGTAAAGTAACCTACAAGGCTGTAGCTGATACTTTTGGGTTGGAATATAAGCCTATTTCAGAATTTCTTTAGAAATGTATAATTAGAAAAATAAGAAAGGCTGGTTGATTTTTTCAAACAGCCTTTTTTAATGTTTATGGTACATAATAATTAAAAAATTCGATTTAGAATTTTATACTACACCCGATGGCTTTTGTTTCTTTTACAGGAACTTCTTTGCCTTGTAAAAGAGCATCAACAGCGTCCTCTACATAGCGTTTAGTAACTGCTGATTCATCTTGGTGATTATCATCAATAGCTCCGATGTATTTCACTACATTACCTTTGTTGGTTTTTTCCAAAACAAATACGTGTGGTGTGCGTGTAGCTCCATATTTCGGATAGATTTTTTGTCCATCATCAAATAAGTATGGAAATGTAAATCCTTTCTCTTTGGCACGTTCTTTCATTTTGTCAAAGCTATCAGCAGGTTGTTTCACGGGGCTGTTTGGATTAATAGCTACTACAGGAAATCCTTGTGATTTGTATTTTTTGTCCAAAGCCAAAAGACGGTCTTCGTAAGCCACTGCATATGGGCAGTGATTGCAAGTGAAAACTATAATATATCCTTTAGCGTTTTTCAAATCTTTCAGCGATACCATTTTATTATCAACGTTTTTCAAACTGAAGTCCGTAGCTACATCTCCTATTTTGTAGCCTTTTTCTTGTGCGTAAATAGCTGTTCCTACAAAGAGAAACAAAGCAAGTGTTAAAAGTTTTTTCATATATATGATGTTTAATGTGTTACAAATTTTTCAATTTCGGTAATGAGTGATTCTTTGGTGAATGTATGGTCATAAAAGGCTCGTTTTTTCTTATTATGAATAATCGTTATAGGGATATTTCCTTCCCAATTCGGGTCGATTTTATCTATCCAGCTATTGGCATCGGGGTCGTTTAAAATAAGGACTTCAGACTGAATGTTATGCTCTTCCATAAAAGGTAACAAACGACTTTCAATCATTTTTGGAAAATCCAAATTAACCAATAAGAATTTCACCTTTTGATTCTTATATTGCTTGTTTGCTTGTTCAAAATAAGGTAATTCTTCAACGCAAGGTGCACACCAAGTCGCCCAAAAATTAACCACATACGTAGTATCATTCTGTAAAGAAATCAGTTTTTCTAAATTGTCAAAATTATATGATGAAACAGTGATTTTTCCGTTGGAATATGTTTCTAATTTGCTTATTGTTTGCGATTTAGGTTTATTACTTGGTTGATTTTTAGATGATTCTGGCGTGTTTTTACAGCTGAAAAACAGTAATGTAAAAATAATATATAGTATATATTTAGAATATTGGCTCATTATTTCATTTTGTTTGTCAAGGATAAATAAAAGCTACAAAAAATATGCCGATTTTATTTCTTTTGTTTCGAATTAAAACTTGATGTCTCTGATTATCAGTTGTAAATAGCTTTTTCCATTCCAGAAATTTTCTTCAATGGAATAGGCTATTTTAAAAGGAATACCTTGTTTGATGAACGACAACAAATGTCCCATATTGAATGCTGTTGCGGTAAAAAATTGATTTCCTCCCAATTCTTTGAGAGTTAGTCGTAGGTGTTTTTCATCTTTACCGATAATTTTTGCTACTCCTGTATCTATCACATTTTCAGCATAAAATATAGGAGTCATATTCTGTGGACCGAAAGGTTCAAATTGTTTGATGATATGAAACATTTTGTCGGTAATCCATTCCAATGGAAGCATCGTATCGATAGTTATTTTAGGTTCTAATAGTTCTGGTGCGATAGTTTGGCTAACTACTTGTTCAAATTTTTCTTTGAAAAGTGTGTATTTTTCAGGTAAAAGTGTTAATCCTGCTGCATATTTATGTCCGCCAAATTGTTCTATATATTCAGCACATTGCTCCAAGGCTTCATACACGTCAAAACCTGAAACAGAACGAGCCGAAGCAGCGTATTTATCACCACTTTTGGTAAAAACAAGCGTAGGACGATAATAAGTTTCAATGAGCCGAGAAGCAACAATTCCTATCACACCTTTGTGCCACGAAGGGTCGTAGACTACCGTTGTAAACCGATTTTCTTCATTATTTTTTTTGATTTGATTTAAGGCTTCATTAGCAATCGTTTGGTCTAAATCTTTGCGTTCGGTGTTAAAAATTTCGATAGTTTTTGCTTTTTCAATAGCCTTATTTTCATCAATTTCGGTAAGAAGTTTTACGGCAAATTTACCATGTTCGATACGTCCAGCAGCATTGATGCGTGGAGCCAAACGGAACACTACATCCGATACTTGCACAGGTTTATCTACTGCCAATAACGATTTTAGCCCATTTCGTGGATTTTCATTCAATACTTGTAATCCAAAATACATCAATACCCGATTTTCTCCCGTAAGAGGAACAATATCCGCCGCAATGGCAGTAGCCACCAAATCCAAAAACGGAAGAATCTCCTCAAAAGTATAGCCCCAACCTGCATTGAGAGCTTGAATGAGTTTAAAACCTACGCCACAACCACATAATTCTTTATAAGGATATGAACAATCAACCTGTTTTGGGTTGAGAATTGCCACAGCATCAGGTATTACTTCTGATGGGAGGTGGTGGTCGCAAATAATAAAATCAATACCTTTTTCATTAGAATACGCTACTTTATCAATCGCTTTGATGCCACAATCTAATGCGATGATTAATGAAAAGCCATTGTCAAAAGCGTAATCAATTCCTTGAAAGGAAATTCCATAACCCTCTGAATATCTGTCTGGAATGTAAAACGCTATGTTATGTGTGAACTGTTTCAAAAATAAATACATTAACGAAACAGCAGTAGTTCCATCTACATCATAATCACCATAGATTAATATATTTTCTTGATTTTCAATAGCTTTTTGTATGCGTTGCACTGCTTTTTCCATATCTTTCATCAGGAAAGGGTCGTGTAAATCACCCAATGACGGACGAAAAAAGAGTTTAGCTTCATCAAAAGTTGTAATTCCTCGCTGTGCCAATAGTGTAGCAATAGTCTCGCTGATATTTAGTTCCTTTTGCAGGGACGTAACTATTTCTTTTGCAGGAGATTGTTTGAAAATCCAAGTGTAATTCATTTTTTATGTCGAAATGAGTTAAAATTACAATTAAAATTTAATACCCTACTTTTTGACGCACTTTTTTAAGTACGTTTATTGCAGTTTTTTGAGCTTTTGAAGCTCCTTCTTGTAATATTTTCTCTAATTCGTCCAAATTTTCCATATAGTATTGGAATTTTTGACGAGGTTCGGCAAATTTTTCTAAAATAAGTTCGTACAAAGCCTGTTTTGCGTGTCCGTAACCGTAATTTCCACCTGCGTATAAGTTTCGCATCTCTTGGATTTGCCCGTCCGATGCCAATAGTTTGTAAAGAGCGAACACATTGCAGGTATCAGGATTTTTAGGGTCTTCAAGTGGTGTGCTGTCGGTTTGTATACTCATCACTTGTTTGCGAAGTTGCTTTTCAGGTAAGAAAATATTAATGTAATTATTACGCGATTTACTCATTTTCTCGCCATCGGTTCCTGGGATAATCATAATTCGTTCCTCGATTTTAGCTTGTGGTAGGACAAAAGTTTCGCCCATTTGGTGATTGAAACGCGAAGCTACATCACGCGTAATTTCAAGGTGTTGCAGTTGGTCTTTGCCTACGGGAACTATTTCGGCATCATACAGAAGAATATCTGCCGCCATCAGCATTGGGTAGGTAAAAAGCCCCGTATTCACGTCCTCCAAACGGTCGGCTTTATCTTTGAATGAATGTGCTAAGGTCAAACGTTGGTACGGAAAAAAACAACTCAGATACCACGTAAGTTCCGCAGTTTGAGGTACATCACTTTGGCGGTAAAACGTAACTTTGTTATAATCCAACCCAAATGCCAACCACGTAGCCGCTACACTATATGTGTTTGCTCGGAGTTCCTCACCATTTTTGATTTGCGTGAGCGAGTGCATATCTGCAATAAACAAAAATGACTCATTTTCAGGGTTTTGAGCCATTTGCATAGCGGGTATAATTGCTCCGAGTATATTTCCTAAATGTGGTGTTCCCGTGCTTTGGATACCTGTTAAAATTCGTGCCATATTTTCTTTATATTAATTATTTAAAGATTTATTAGGATTTAGGATTTAGCGTATAGGGTTTAGTGGTTAGTTTTTCCGCTCTGTCATTTCGAGCGAAGTCGAGAAACAGAGGCTTCGACTACCGCTCAGCCTGACAACTATTCGCTAACTTCTATTTCCTAAAAATTAGTCCACAAAAATACGAAATCATTTTTATTTTTTGTAACTTTGCTACTTAATTAAATCAAAAAAGATGAGACCATACATTTTAGCAGAAACCAATTGGAAAGCAATCCAACAAACTGATTTTTCCATAGCTGTATTGCCGTGGGGAGCTACCGAAGCCCATAACTATCATTTACCCTATGCCACTGATGTGATTGAAGCTGAGTGCATTGCGGCTGAATCGGCACGGATAGCGTGGCAACAAGGTTGCAAAATTATTGTGCTTCCTGCTATCCCTTTTGGTGTAAACACAGGACAAGCAGATATTACTTTGGACATCAATATAAATCCCAGCACCCAATTAATTTTGCTTTCGGACATTGTGGAGACATTAAATCGTCAGAATATTCATAAATTGGTAGTGCTAAATAGCCACGGAGGCAACGACTTTAAACCAATTTTACGAGAATTAGGACTAAAATTCCCGAAAATGTACATTTCTGTATGCAATTGGTTTCAAAATTCCGAGAAAAAAAACTATTTTGATGAGGTAGGAGACCACGCAGACGAAATGGAGACCAGCTTACTGATGTATTTACGTCCCGAATTGGTGCTTCCGATTTCAGAAGCAGGTGAGGGTAAAGAAAAAAAACATAAAATTAAGGAATTTACACAAGGTTGGATGTGGTCAGAACGAAAATGGTCAAAAGTTACAGAAGATACAGGTATCGGCAATCCAAAGTTAGCAACCACCGAAAAAGGAGAACGATTTTTTAAATTTATCACTGAAAAAATAGCTGGAATATTCGTTCAATTAGAAAAATTAGATATAGAAAACCTATATGAGTAAATTTTCTTCACAAATTATGTAGAGTTTCAAACAAAATTGGATATAAATAGGGTAAAAATTACTTACCTATTTTTATAAAATGAAAGTTTTATGGAAGAAAATAAACAAAAAATAGATGAATTACTCTGAAAAATAGCAATTATTTCGTAAAAACAACCCTATATCACTTTTTTTAAATTTAAACCAAAACAAAAATCTGATTTAGAGAAAATTATTGTTGAAAGTTGGATTAACAAAGTAGGTATTCTAATTTTAATTATCGAAGTTTTTTATGAAGTTACACTTATAAAGCTATTTATATATGATATTTCACATCTGATACAATTTCGAAGATTATTGTATTTATTAGTTTATAAGTATTATTACTATTGGTTTCATTTATATACAATAAATTTAAACACCTTGTTTCCAATTAAAAATAAAAAATAGTTAAAAAAAATATTTCCGTCTGAATGTATATTTTCAGACGGAAATTTTTATTTATTTTGATACATCTCTTCGTAATATTTTTGGTAATTTCCTTGTGTTATGTTGTTCAGCCAATCTTCATTTTCTAAGTACCATTTTACGGTCTTTTGGATTCCTTCTTCAAATTGAAGTGATGGTTGCCATCCGAGTTCATTTTTGAGTTTTGTCGCATCGATGGCATAACGCAAATCGTGTCCTGCTCTGTCTTTTACATAGGTAATGAGTCCTAATGAAGTTCCTTCTGCTCTGCCTAATTGTTTATCAACTTCTTTGATGATTACTTTGATTAAATCAATGTTTTTCCATTCGTTGAAACCACCTATGTTGTACGTTTCGCCGATTTTTCCTTTATGGAAAATAACATCAATCGCCTTAGCGTGGTCTTCAACAAAAAGCCAATCGCGTACATTTTCACCTTTTCCATAAACGGGTAAAGGCTTGTTATTACGAATGTTATTGATAAAAAGCGGAATTAATTTCTCAGGAAACTGATAGCTTCCATAATTATTAGAACAATTTGAAATCAGCGTTGGGAGCTTATACGTATCCTGATAAGCCCTTACAAAATGGTCAGAAGATGCTTTCGATGCAGAATATGGAGAATGCGGGTCGTACTTTGTACTTTCTGTAAAAAGAGTTTCGTCCATTTGTAATGCCCCATATACTTCATCGGTAGAAATGTGATAAAAAATCTTATCCGATGTATTTTCTCCCCATACTTCGCGAGATGCCTGTAATAACGAAAGCGTACCCATAATGTTGGTTTTAGCAAAAGTAAAAGGGTCTTTAATGCTTCTATCTACGTGGCTTTCTGCTGCTAAATGGATAATACTATCTATTTTTTTGCTTTCAATAATCTGTTTCATCGCTTCAAAATCACAAATATCAGCTTTAATAAATTCGTAATTCGGAGCATTTTCTACATCTTTTAGGTTTTCTAAATTTCCTGCATAAGTAAGCAAATCCAAATTAACAATATGATAATTGGGGTATTTTGTAACAAATAATCTTACCACGTGAGAACCTATAAACCCAGCACCTCCCGTTATTAAAATCGTTTTATTCATTTTAGAATAATATTTTTTTAAAATTTAAAATTGTATAGATTTTTCTAATAAAAACTAAAATCATCTTTTAAATTGATGATAAAACCTCTTGTCATTTCGAGCGAAGTCGAGAAATGATTTTTTAATGAGGGCTTCGACTTCGCTCAGCCTGACATAGGTTTAAAGAATATTATAAAAAAATCAAATGATTTATTATTTTTCTTTATTAGTTTCCGATAAACTTATCGTCTTTTTGTAGGTTTTTATATATTCATTTAGCTTGTTGTAAAGCGGTGTCCACGCTTCTACATCATACATTATAGTTACTTGATTTAAAAATCTTTTTAGCAAATCTTCCAAATCTTTGCGGATTACCGATGCACTTTTTTTCTCACGAAGTTCAGCGTTTGCATCAATCTGTTCGCTGTATAATGATTTGAAATTCTGTTGCGTTCTTTTAATCTCTTCAAAGGCTTCGTTTAACGAAAGTTTTTGTAGCTTTTCTGTATTTTCAGTAAGGTCAAAAAGCTCAATGAGTTTATTTATTTGTGCCGTTTGTTCTGCATAACTCAGCTTATCAATACGCAATCCTAATTGTTTGAAAATAGCAAACAACTCATTTGCTTCTTTATAAAAAGGTGCTGAGGGCAATTTGCTGTACCCCGTTAAAAACGATTTTAAATTTCGATAAGCAGCACTACGCTCCTTATGAGCCTTAGAAACGGTTTTTCCCTTTCCGCTATATGTCGCCTTAGATAGCGAAAATACATAATCCTTGTGTGTAGCTTCCAATCGTTTTAGCAAAATATGTTTTTTAGCTTCCGAAACATTCGACTGATTTACTACTTCAAAAACTTGTTCGCTAAGCGTAGCTAAGTCTTTAATGCTTAATTTTCGTAGATTTACGTTCATAACAAAATTAGTTTAATAAAAAATTTTGGGCGAAGTTACGCATTTATTTTTAATAATGCAAATTTTTTAGTAATTATTTTTTTGAAATAAAAAAAATGATTTTTTAATTAAAATAATTACTTGTCATTTCGAGCGAAGTCGAGAAATTTTTTTTAATTAGGGCTTCGATGCACATACTCGCTTTCGCGACTTTGCTCAGACTAACAGCAAATTTATTTATACTTATATATAATTTTTTAGTATGGGCTTCGACTTCGCTCAGCCTGACAGAGAAGTTTTTAAAATGTTTATTAAAATACAAAAACACTATTTGATTAAAGTAACCGTTTTGTCATTTCGAGCGAAGTCGAGAAATTGTTTTTTAGTATGGGCTTCGACTTCGCTCAGCCTGACAGGGGAATTTTTAAAATTTTTATTTAAAATAAAAATATCAATTTAGTTAAAGTATCGCTACTGTCATTTCGAGCGAAGTCGAGAAATGATTTTTTAGTAAGGGATTCGACTTCGCTCAGCCTGACAGGGAAGTTTTTAGAAGTTTTATTTAAAATAAAAATATCAATTTAGTTAAAGTATCACTACTGTCATTTCGAGCGAAGTCGAGAAATTGTTTTTTGATATGAGGCTTCGACTTCGCTCATCCTGACAGAATATCTACTTATAATAAAATAATTTTTAATCAGTATAAAAATGTTTTATTAAAAATCAACTGCGTAACATTTATTTCATTTTAAAATATATCAAAAAATACATTTTATAAAATTTTATTTTTTGTGAATAGATTAAAAACCAACTGCAAAACATTTACTACATTTTGTTTGAGATTAAAATCCACTTTGTTTTTAATAAATCATTTTAAGGATAAAATAAATTTATATTTGATTCTATAATTATTTTATGAATTAAAATAATCTTCCAAAGCCTCTTTCCAATGTCTTATATTGTAATTAAAATCTTTTTTTACCTTTGATTTGTCTAATACGGAATAGTTAGGACGAGTTACTTTACTTGGAAAATCCGCTGAATGGCAAGGTTTCACTTGGCAAGAGTTCTTTGTAAAACGCACAATTTCTAAGGCAAAATCATACCACGAGCAAACACCTTCGTTAGAGAAATGGTAGGTTTCTTGCTGATTTATAAATAAATTATTTTCAATAATATGAACGATAATGTCGGCTAAATCCTTTGCATTGGTGGGCGTTCCAACTTGGTCGAAAACTACTTTGAGTTCTGGGCGTTCGTTACTTAGCTTGCTGATTGTCTTTACAAAATTATGTCCGAAAGTAGAATACAACCACGAAGTACGAAAAATTAAATGCGGAATATCCGTTTTGCGTACCGCCTCTTCTCCTAAAAATTTGGTTTGTCCATAAATACCCAAAGGTTTTTCGGTATCTTTTTCGGTGTAGGGCGTGTTTTTGTCCCCTGAAAAAACATAATCGGTAGAGATGTGAATGAGTTTTGCGTTTGTTTGTTTGCAAACATTTGCCAAATGAGCGACAGCTATATGGTTTATCAAATCGGCGGTCTCTTGGTCATCTTCGGCTTTATCGACCTGCGTGTAAGCGGCACAATTTACCACAATGTCAATGCGATGTTGTTTTACGAAATTTTCAATAGCTTCCTTACTGGTGATGTTTAATTCGGAAATATCTGTAAAAATATAGTTGTTTTTTACTGACTTCTGAACTTTTTTTTGTATTTCTGAGCCTAATTGTCCATTAGCTCCTGTAACTAAAATTGTATTCATCTGTGTTTGTTTAAAAAATATGTTTTTTATAAAAGAAAACTGACTCCTATTATAGCTCCACCAGTGGTTTGATTTACAGTCCATTGTGTGTAATATGAAAAAGCAACATCAACTTTGTAATACTTGCCCAATTCCAATCCCAATGAAAAAGGAAAATGTGGCACGATGCCTGTTTTGCTTATATTTTTATAGTCTGTAAATGTTTCGAACTTGCCTGTTGAAGCCCCTAATCCGAGTTCAAAGAAAGGTGCTACCCAAGGTATTGGAATACGAATTCGTGTTTTTGTTCCTAATAATAGGGCATTTGTAGATACTTTTTCATTGATTTTATTGTTGTATATGTCTTTCCACTTCGAGTCTGTAAATACTGCCCCGATGTAGGGTTTTATATCTACCCAAGAAGCTATTTTTAGAGTTAGTTCGCCTTCTGTAATAAATCCAGAAGCAATTATTTTATTGGTACTTTCGGAGGGATAACTCAATCCATAACCTATTTTGGCGGTAATTGATTTTTCTTTAATGAATTGTGCTTTGATTACATTTGAAGTTGCTAAAAATAAAACGGATAATAGTATGTATTTTTTCATAATAAAAAGTATTTTGATTAAAAAAATAATAATTTTTGTGGTTGATTGTATTTATTCTGAAAATAAAATTTTATTTGTTCAAAAGTAATTTTTATATATCAAAAAAATGATGTGGTTAAATTTAAAATTGTTTTTGTACTTTTCTTTAAAAAATGATTATTTTTCATACAGATTTGTATTAAAATCAAAATGATAGGCATCAGCAAGTAAGGGGCTTTCTTTGTCTTTTTGGGAAAGGATAATGTCCTTGTGGGGTATTTTCCAGTCAATTTGTAATGCGGGGTCAGACCAAAGTACGCTTCCTTCCTCTTGCGGAGCGTAGTAATTATCGCATTTGTATTGGAAAATCACTTCCTCGCTGAGTACGGCAAATCCGTGGGCAAATCCTCTCGGAACGAAAAGTTGTCGTTTGTTTTCTGCCGAAAGTTCAACGGCTATATGTTTGCCAAAAGTAGGCGACCCCTTGCGAATATCTACCGCCACATCAAGGACTTTACCCAGCACCACACGCACCAATTTCGATTGCGAAAAGGGAGGCTTCTGAAAGTGTAATCCCCTCACTACGCCGTATCTGGATTTAGATTCATTGTCCTGTACAAAGGTAGTTTGGCAAATGTTTTCTACGAACTTCTGCTGCGAAAACGATTCAAAAAAATAACCTCGTTCATCACCAAAAACCGTAGGTTCAATGATAAAAACTTCTTTTATTTCTGTTGGGATTATGTTCATTTTACTTTTTTTAAATTAGAACTTACCTTTGGGTTAGTTACCATTTAGTTAGTTTAAATCGTTGTTTTAATCAAAATCTGATTTGTCATTTATAATTATTGACACTTCAATATAGAGAACTTGAAGAGTGAGCCTTCGACTTCGCTCAGGCTGACACGGCATTTGTTATAATAAATTTTGTCAATCTGAGCGAAGCCAAAGGTCATTAGTTCAATAAATGTTCAAATACTTATTTCAGTAAATCCATTAAATATTGCCCATACTGATTTTTAAGCATTGGTTTGGCTATTTCTTGTAGCTTTTCTGCTGAAATCCAGCCCTTTCGGTAAGCAATTTCTTCCAAACAAGAGATTTTTAATCCTTGTCGTTTTTCAATAGTTTCTACGAAATTAGAGGCTTCGGACAGCGAATCGTGCGTACCCGTGTCGAGCCACGCAAAACCACGTCCTAATAGCTGTACTTTCAGCTCGTTATCTTTCAGAAACTCTTGATTTACCGTAGTAATTTCCAATTCTCCTCTG
This sequence comes from Capnocytophaga sp., assembly GCA_030523915.1. GTDB lineage: Bacteria > Bacteroidota > Bacteroidia > Flavobacteriales > Flavobacteriaceae > Capnocytophaga. The sequence continues at coordinate 43,861 of JAUNHN010000005.1, forward strand.
GCAGAAGGTTTTATCTGTTTTGCCACTTGAACAACTTTATTGGGATAGAAGTACAACCCCACTACGGCATAATGCGACTTTGGTTTTTCGGGTTTTTCTTCAATAGAAAGTACATTTCCGTTTTGGTCAAACTCAGCCACTCCGTAGCGTTCAGGGTCTTTGACGTAATAGCCGAAAACGGTAGCTTTACGCTCTTTTTCAGCAGTTTGTACTGACTCTATGAGCATTTTCGTAAAACTCTGTCCGTAGAAAATATTGTCGCCGAGAACCAAACACACATCGTCCTTACCAATAAATTCCTCCCCGATGATGAACGCCTGTGCGAGTCCGTCTGGGGAAGGTTGCTTGGCATAGGAAATTGTAATTCCGAAGTCAGAACCATCGCCCAAAAGGCGTTGAAATCCGCCTAAATCCTGAGGCGTAGAGATGACCAAAATCTCCCGTATGCCAGCGAGCATCAGCACCGATAGCGGGTAGTAAATCATCGGTTTGTCATAAATAGGAAGCAATTGCTTTGACACACCTTTTGTAATCGGGTAAAGCCTTGTACCTGAGCCTCCTGCAAGAATAATTCCTTTCATAGTTGATTGAATTTGAAAGATAAAGCAAAATTAAAAAACTTAATAGAGAAAACCAAATAACCAAAAGGGAATTTGGTAGAATTGTAAGTTACAATTTACAAAAATCATTAAAAATTGTAAAGTGTGGTTTACAAAGGATACAAAAAATGCACTCATATAGTGCATTTCTAATTAAATTTTGCACTATGTGAGTGCAAATTGAGTGTTTTTTACCTAAAAACAAATATTGTCCGAAATAAATAAACTACATAATACTATTTAAAGTCGCCTTATTGATTTCTTTTCGCTGTTTATCAAATAACCAACCATATTTATTAAAATAATAAATAGCTGATTTTATATGGGCTTTGAGCAATTTTTTATTTTTGTAAGATTCTTTTTGATGCTCGTGAATGACCGTTACATACGGATAAAATATGGTTTTATATTTTTGATGTATTCTTCTGTTTAAATCAATGTCTTCCAGATACATAAATATATTTTCATCAAACAAACCTACATTTTTTAAAGCATCAGTCCTTAAAAACATAAAGCAACCCGAAAGATTGGGTATATCCATAATTTTATTATAGCCAGAATCGTGTAACTCGTATCTTTTATTGCGATTTTCTTTCCATTTTTTAAAAGGTAAAAATCGGCGAAAAATTAAATCTGTTGGTGTTGGTAATAACTTGCATAAATATTGCAATTCACCATCAGGATAGACAATTTTAGGCATAATATTCCCTACATTAGTATTATTTTCCATATATTTTGTGAGTTCTTCGATGGTATTTTCTTCAAAATAAATATCAGGATTTAAAATGATATGATATGCTGAATCTAACTCAAAGGCTTTTCGGATAGCAACATTATGTCCTGCTCCATAACCGATATTTTGATTATTAAAAATATAAGTTATCGGTTTATTTATGTAATTCTCTGTGATGTTTTTAAGCTCATCAGTTGGTGAATTATCTACTAAAAACAAATGCAAATCGATGTTTTTTGTATTAAAAAAACTATATATAACTCGCTTTAAATCAGTTACTTTTGTTTTGTATAAAACTATGCTGGCGGTAATTAGGCTCATTGTAAATTAAACTCTTTATTAATCAAATTAATTGTGTTTTCTGCTGTTTTTTCCCAACTATATTTTTCAAATAATTTATCAAATTTATTTTTATATATAGCTAAATCAATATTATTTAAAAATAATCCCTCTAATTTTTGTAGTATGTCGGAAGATGAATTTGGATTTACATATATTACACTATCTCCATAAATTTCTTTCATTACTGGGATGTTTGATACTACTGAAATAGAATTAAAACAAGCCGCTTCCATTGGAGGAAACCCAAATCCTTCATATAAACTTATATAAACATTAGCAATACATTTTTCATAAAATCCAGCTAATAACTCTTTTGATACATAGTTTAGAAATATAACATTACTTAAATTTTCTTTTTCAGCCTTTTCTCTTAATTTTTTAAAGAATAAATTATCTGCCCCTAAAACTAAAAAAACGACGGGTTTATCCTTCATTAACTTTGCAACTTCTAATAGTTTAAGCGTATTTTTATGACCATATGAATTTCCTACTGAAAGAAAAAAAGGAAGTCCCTTGGTTATTCTATTAATCTCCGCTTCGGTGGTCAAATTTATTTTTTGTGATAATTTATTGCTTCCGTTGTGAATAACTTCAATTTTTTCGGGGGATATTCTGTAAAATTTAATAATTTCGTCTTTTGTAAAAGAAGAAATGGCTATTATTTTTTTTGAAGATTTTAGTAATATGGGTAATAAATATTTAAAATAAAGAAATTGAAATTTATGCTGTTTTGGGAAATTTAGGCATATTAAATCGTGAATTGTAATTATTTGATTTTTAATAAAAG
>JAUNHN010000099.1 GCA_030523915.1 Capnocytophaga sp.
AGCTTGACACTCAGAACTCAGCCTGACACTCAGAGTCACTATACTTTTTTACAAACAAATTAGTTATTAACTAAATTCTTAAAATTATAATTGAGATATAAAAACGCTATGAAAAAGCAAATAACCAATACGATATTGATGATTCGCCCTATGCGTTTTCGTATGAACGAAGAAACGGCGGTCAATAATTATTTTCAAGAGGAACTCGACCTGAAAAACGAGGAAATCAATCGCAAAGCACAACAAGAATTTGATGTTTTTGTAGAAAAATTGCGAAAAGTGGGCGTAAATGTAGTCGTAGTTGATGATATTTACGAACAAAACACGCCTGATTCGGTGTTTCCGAACAACTGGATAAGTTTTCACCAACGCGGCGATATTGCCCTTTACCCGATGTTTGCCGAAAACCGCCGGCGGGAGCGTCGCGAAGATATTTTGGAACACCTTGAAGGTGAGGGATTTTTGATTGAAAATGTCTATGATTACACGGATGCCGAGCAAGAAGGATTGTTTTTGGAAGGCACAGGCTCTATGATTTTGGACAGAGTTAATGAGGTGGCATATTGTGCGTTATCGCCTCGTGCTGACGAAGAATTGTTTATTGAATTTTGCGAAGATTTTGAATATATCCCTGTGATTTTCAAAGCATTTCAAACCGTAAATGGCAAACGAGCATTGATTTATCACACCAATGTAATGATGGCTTTGGGCGAAACTTTTGCGGTGATTTGTTTGGATACGATTGACGACAAATCGGAGCGAAAAGCCGTAACCGAAAGCCTCAAACGCACTGGAAAAGAGATAATTAGTATCACAGAGGAGCAAATGCACCACTTTGCAGGGAATATGCTTCAGGTGCAAGGCTCGGACGGAGCTTACTTAGTGATGAGCGAAGCAGCATACAACTCATTGACTGACAAACAGATAAAAGACATCGAAAAGCATTGCAAAATTTTGTATTCCAACTTAGAAACCATCGAAACCTGCGGTGGAGGCAGTGCAAGATGTATGATGGCAGAAGTGTTTTTACCAACAAACTAAATACGATTACAAAAAATGAAAACAACAAAACGCGATAAGAGTACTGTGGTTCCAAATTCGATAGCTGAAAAAGAGAATGTTACATTAAATTTTTTGGTAAATATTCTTTTGATAGCGTATGGCTATGTAACGGTTCTGACCCCTAATTGGCTGGCTTTTGACTCAAATGCACCGAAGTTTTACACCTTTGCAATTCTGAATTTGGTAGTAACGATTTTGGTATTTTTTATAAAAGATTTCAGAGAGAAAACTCAAGCATTGTTTGGATTTTTTACAAACAAGATAGGGATTGCGTATAGTGCGATTATTTTGTTTTCGTTGCTTTCGTTTGTCAAAGTGATTAATGTGGAGGAAGCGGTACTACATTTTTTCAAAGTATTTACTGCTTTTTCGGCAGCGTGGATGGTTTCTGCATTGGTAATTTACAACCCAAAAGCAATTACATCTCTGGCGGTGGCAATGACTCTTTTACTGTTCTATGATGCCCTGAAAACTTTTGAAGGAGTTTCTAAAATCATCAAAGGAACGGGAATGGATTATGATATAAAATCTTCATATTCAAATAAAAACATTTTGGCTTCGGCGATGTTTATCAAAATTCCGTTTGCGATTTGGTTGTTCTTCTTTAAGAAAAATAAACTTCGCATTGTTGGAGGAATTGGTACGCTTGTCGGTATACTTGCCATATTTTTTATGAGTACACGTGCCTTTTATATTGCAACTTTTGTTATTCTGTTGGTATTGATTGGGTATGCCGTTTTAAATTATTTCATTTTAAAAAATAAAAAAACTGCTATTAGTGTTGGCGGACACACTTTGTTTGTTTTGCTTGCCTTTGGGATATTTTCATTCGTGCAAGGGGTAATGTATCCGAAAGCAGTTAAAGAAAACACAAGTTTTACAGCTCGTTTGGCTACGATTGCCGATGAGGAAAATATAAGTAATAATCTCCGAAAAACGGCTTGGACTATAACTATTACGGAGATGATTCCAAATGACCCACTTTTGGGAGTAGGGATAGGAAATTGGAAAGTTCGTTATTTGGAACATGAAAATTCGTACAGCCCACATTATATTTATATGTATAAGGCTCATAATGATTTTCTTGAATTGACTTCTGAGGCAGGAATTTTTGCGGGATTGGCTTTTTTGTCTATATTTTTATTGATAGCTTATTATTTTTGGCAAGCGACCTATAAAACTAAAAATCCAGAGCAGGAAAAATGGTTGTTTTTGCCATTATTAGGATTATTTGCCTATTCATTTGACGCATTTTTTAACTTCCCGCAGGATAGACCTGAAATACAATCTTTGTTTGCTATTTATGTAGGAATTGCGGTAGGTTTAACGGTTTTTTATTTCGCTAAAAAAGCTGATAGAGAGTCTGTTAAAGGGTATTCAATGGCGATTGTAACCTTGGTGGCGATTGTAGCAATTGTGATAAATTTGACAAATATAGTAGTTCAAAAAATGTACTTTGACTCGTCAAAAATTCAGCGAATGGTCAAAGAAGAGCAACAAGGAATCCGAAAAGTTAAATCGCCTTCTGATTATTTATTACAAAATTACCCTAAAATTCCAAATTTGACTGCGGTAGCTGAGCCAGTAGATGTAGAAAAAGCACGTTATCTGATTGATGAAAAGAAATTTGAAGAGGCTCGCAAGGTGCTTTCGTCTATAAAATATCATCCTTGGGATGGGAGACCTGAATATTTCACAGCGGTTTCTTATTTTATGGAAGAAAATAAAAAATTTGACAGTATTTATAAATATGCCCACAAAGCCAGAATGATAAAACCAAATTTCTTTGGGAATATAAATTTGGAGACATTTGCTTTGAACAATATGGGAAGAGAGAAGGAATCTATTGAGTTATGGAAAGAGTTTTTGAGCTTAAAAAAAGATAGTACCTCTGCCGAAAAACCAAAATGGAAACAAATTTTGAAAAATTCACTTGGAGTAGATGTAGATAGAGATGGTAAAAAAGCCAATCGTAAGGAAGCTGCGGCATGGAATGCGTTGGCATATTTGCAAGAAAAGAATAATATGGTGAATGAAGCCAAAGCAACTCTTGATACGGCAATAGTATATCTTCCTGAGGATAAAGTAGTTGCTGATAATAGAAGCAAAATAACTTCTCGGTTACAGGTTGATGAATTTGTTCCAATTTTTAATGAAGCACTTCAGTTGTACCAACGTAAAAATTACGCTGAGGCAATTCCCGTTTTTACACAATTTTTAGACAAAGTACCTGCTCATATTGAGGCATTTAGATTGCGAGGTATTAGTTATTATTATTTACAACAATATCAAAATGCGATTAAGGATTTTTCCCGAATGGAAGAGCTTGGTGTACCACTCAATGCGGTAATGAATAATTTTCGGGCTTCGTGTTACTATATGCTTGGTGATAGAGCCAAGGCAAAGACTTTCTATGAAAAAGCAGCCAGTGAAGGAAATGCCGATGCTCAGAAAAATTTACAAAGTTTGAGTTTTTAGAAAAAAATGAATTTTTAGAAAAATTAGTAAAGAACAAACGAAAGTTTCTGAAAAAGAGATTGCTATCATGAATTTTTCCAAAAAATAAAATAATGAATATAGATAATAAATACAAAAAAGAGCTACTTTCTGAGAAAGAAATGAATGTTATTTTACATCGTTTGGCGTGTGAATTGATTGAAAATCATGGAGATTTCTCAAATACGGTTTTTATAGGAATTCAGCCTCGAGGTACGTTCTTAGCCAAGCGATTAGTAGCGTTATTGGAGAATGATTATAAAATTAGGAATATTTCTTTTGGATTGCTGGACATCACGTTCTTCCGTGATGATTTTCGAAGAAATGCAAAACCTTTGGAAGCAAATTCTACAAATATAAACTTCATTGTTGAGGACAAAAAAGTGGTGTTTGTAGATGATGTGCTTTATACAGGGCGTAGTATTCGCTCGGCACTTACGGCGATTCAATCCTTTGGTCGCCCGTCCGAAATAGAACTTTTGGTATTTATTGATAGGCGTTTCAGTAGGCATTTACCTATTCAGCCCGATTATAAAGGCAGACAAGTAGACGCCATTAATGAAGAACGTGTAGTAGTTCGCTGGAAAGAAAACGAAGGCGAAGATGCTGTTTATATTATTAATAAAGAGAAAATATAACGTATTATGAGTGAGTTAAGTGTAAATCACTTATTGGGAATAAAATATATTACCGAGAAAGATATTCAGCTTATTTTTGAAACAGCTGACCATTTTAAAGAAGTGATTAACAGACCAATAAAGAAAGTCCCGTCATTACGAGATATTACTATAGCAAATTTATTTTTTGAAAATAGTACTCGTACAAAATTGTCTTTTGAATTGGCTGAAAAGCGACTTTCAGCCGATGTAATTAATTTTTCGGCATCGCAATCATCTGTAACTAAGGGAGAAACATTGATTGATACCGTAAACAATATTCTATCAATGAAAGTGGATATGGTAGTGATGCGGCATCCTAACCCTGGAGCAGGTGTATTTCTGTCAAAGCACGTAAAAGCTGCTATTATTAATGCTGGTGATGGAGCTCACGAACACCCTACACAAGCCCTATTAGATTCTTATTCTATTCGGGAAAAATTGGGTGATGTGGCAGGTAAAAGAGTGGTTATCGTAGGTGATATTTTGCATTCACGTGTAGCTCTTTCTAATATATTTGCGTTGCAATTACAAGGAGCTGAGGTAAAAGTATGCGGTCCTAAAACGCTTATTCCGAAGTATATACATAAGCTGGGTGTAGAAGTAGAGAATGATTTGCGTAAAGCCTTGGAGTGGTGTGATGTAGCAAATATGCTTCGTATCCAAAACGAACGTCTGGACATAAGTTATTTTCCTTCTACACGTGAGTATGTCCAGCAATATGGGCTTACAAAAGAGTTATTAAATTCACTTTCAAAAAAAATAGTGATTATGCATCCAGGTCCTATAAATAGAGGAGTGGAAATCACTAGCGATGTAGCTGATTCAGAGCAATCTATAATATTACAGCAAGTGGAAAATGGAGTAGCCATACGTATGGCAGTAATTTATTTATTAGCTTCTAAATTGTAGAAAACCTTTATTTAAAACGAGAAAAATGAAAAAAGAAAAAGCAAAAGTGATAAAACTCACAAAACAAGAATTACCTACCTTTATCACCGATTTCAAAAAAGATAATGAGCTGAAAGAAAGTCATATTATTTTGGATTTACTTGAAATACAAGATTTAGAAGGTAAAGATTTGAAAGATTTTGTTGAGATTTCAAAACATCATAGCAAAAAAAATAAAAAATCATTCGTAATCGTAAACAAAGAGATTACTTATGGCGATATTCCGAATGAATTAAATTTAACTCCTTCACTTCAAGAGGCTTATGATATAATTGAAATGGAGGATATACAACGTGATTTGGGATTCTGATGGAAGTTACCATTTTAGGTTGTCATAGTGCTACTCCTCGAGCTAATGCTCGTCCGTCTTCGCAAGTATTGGAGATGCGGGGGCATTTGTTTTTGATTGATTGTGGGGAAGGTACACAAACAGCACTTCGTAATGCGAATATTAAGTTTTCGAGAATTAAACACGTTTTTATTTCGCATTTACATGGCGACCATTTTTTTGGGCTACCTGGACTTATATCTACCTTCCAGCTTTTAGGACGTGAAACGGATTTACATATTTATGGACCCAAAGGTATCAAAGAAGCTATATTATTATTGCTGAAATTGGGTGGAGCGTGGTCTTCCTTTTTCATACATTTTCACGAATTGGAGTTAGACACTACGGAGGTTTTACTTGAGGACGAAAAAGTATTGGTAAGAACGATTCCTTTAAAGCATAGGGTCTACACAAACGGATTTTTGTTTCAAGAAAAAGAGGGAGAGCGTCGCCTAAATATAGATGCAATTTTTAATTACGGAATAGAAGTGTGTGATTATCAGAATATTAAAAACGGGAAAAATATTCAGCTGGATAGTGGAGAAATTATTTCAAATCATTTGTTAAGTCTTGCTCCTGTTTTACCTCAAAGTTATGCGTATTGTAGTGATACTATTTATTTTGAAAAGTTAGCTACTGAAATACAAGGTGTTAGAGTGTTGTATCACGAGTCTACTTTTTTGAATTCCCATGAAGATTTAGCTCAAAAAACGATGCATTCCACAGCACTACAAGCAGGACTAACAGCCAAAAATGCAGGTGTAGAAGCACTTATTTTAGGGCATTATTCATCTAGATATGCAAATAAAATATTGTTCCAAGAGGAAGCTCAACAGGTTTTTCATAACGTCCTTTTGAGTGAAGACAATAAGAGATTTTTATTTCCAAATTAAAAAATATTTTTCCACAGAAAAAATAGAATTATGCAAGAAGATTTAAGTAATTACAGAAAAATTTATCAAAAAAGTGCATTGCTTGAAGAAAATATTTCTGATAACCCAATGCAATTGTTCCAAACTTGGTTTTATGAATTAGAAGCTACTGGTGGAGTAGAGGAGACAAATGCGATGACTATTTCGACCATCGGATTGGACGGATTTCCTAAATCCAGAGTAGTTCTGCTCAAGCGTTATACCCACGAAGGATTTATTTTTTATACCAATTATTTGAGTGAAAAAGGCAGAGCAATAGCCCAAAATCCAAATGTTTGTTTATCTTTTTTTTGGCAAAATTTAGAGCGTCAGGTTATTATTAAAGGAGTTGCAGAAAAGATTGCAACGAATCTTTCAGACGGTTACTTTGAATCTCGTCCTTTAGGAAGTAAATTAGGGGCTATGGTTTCACCTCAAAGTGAGGTAATTTCCTCACGAGAGTTTTTGGAAGAAAAACTTCAACAATTAGAGGAACTATATGCTGAAAAAGAAGTCTCTCGCCCCGAATATTGGGGAGGTTATTTAGTTCGTCCACAATCTATTGAGTTTTGGCAGGGGCGTCCCAATCGCCTTCACGACCGTATCCGATTCACTCTTACGGATGATTTCGATTGGAAAATAGAGCGTTTAGCACCATAAACTTTATTTTCCAAACGGAAATAATAAAACTAAGTTATAGCCACTTACATCGGAAAGCAGTTCTGAAAATAGTTTCTGTCTAAATTATTTTATCAGAAAATAGTTTTAAAATTTGTCAGAATTGAAAAAAATATTATCTTTGCACCCGCAAACTTCAAATGAGAGGTTGTTTACATAATAAATAATTGGCGAGGTAGCTCAGGTGGTTAGAGCGTTGGATTCATAACCCAAAGGTCACGGGTTCAAATCCCGTCTTCGCTACTATAAAAGCGTAACTATACTGTATCACAGTTAGTTACGCTTGTTTTATTAAAAACATTGGGACAAATATGGGACAATTATTAGGGGGTTGATTTTTCATACCCTTAATAAAAAAATGCCTAAAAATCAAAAACAAAATTCTCAAACACTCAATAAGACACGTGTCTTTGTGGACTATAAACCTGCTGAGTTGCACAAAGGCAAAGAATGGCGTGTAGAATACTACGTGAAAATTCCTGCTCAAAATGAAATGAAACGCTTTCGTAAGCGTGTACCTCCAATTTCATCTCTTCGAGAAAGAGAAAAATACGCAAAAAAAATAATTGTTTCTATCAACCAAAAGTTAGAAAGTGGCTGGTCTCCATTCTATGAGGATACGAATAGCGGGTATAAATCTGTGGATTTTTGTTTTGATGTGTATTTAAAAAACGTAGAGAAAGAAATGAAAGACGGCGTTATACGTCCTGATACACTGCGTGCTTACAATTCATTTGTGCGTAATATTCAAGATTTTATCAAAAAACGCTACACTGCACTTAAATTTATCATAGAACTGGATACAGCTTTTGTTCACTCCTATTTGGATTATATTTACTATGAGAAAAACAATAGCCCACGAACTTACAACAATCATTTAAGGTTTATAAACACATTTTTAGAATGGTGCAAAAATAAACGCTTTGTAAATCAGAATGCCACAGAAGGAATAAAAGCAAAACCCAAAGTTCAGAAAAAGCGTGAAGTACTTACTGACGAAGTTAAAGCAAAAGTAGCAATGCTCGAAGCAACAAATCACGCTTATTACACACTGTGTATGACAACGTATTACTGTTTCATACGTAGAACCGAACTCACAAAGATAAAAGTAAGTGATGTAAACTTACTGAAAGGCTACATCTTAGTACAAGCAGAAAATTCTAAAAACAAAAAAAGCGAAGCCGTAACAATCCCTAACACGTTCCTACCTACGCTGGCATTGCATCTGAGCCGAGCCAATAACAGCGACTATCTATTTAGTGCGGACGGGTTTGCTCCTGGACATAAACAACTTTCACCCAAAAAGATTTCTGATGAGTGGGACAGATTCCGAAAGCGAGAAAAGTTTGATAACAAATTTCAGTTTTATAGTTTGAAGGATACAGGCATCACCGACTTACTTAATAGTGGCATACCAGCTATAAAAGTGCGAGACCAAGCACGACATCACGATTTGAAGATTACCGAAGCATACACCGCTAGGAGTAAATTTGCGGACGAAACTATTAAAAACACAGCGATAAAATTTTAACATTTGAGCAAATAAACACTACTGCGTTGCACATACCACCCATAATAAACTGGAAATTTTAGGAAACTTAGGAAACCAAGCTAAAAATGATATTTATATTATTGATTATCAGTTGTATTTTAGTTTCTTAAATA
>JAUNHN010000100.1 GCA_030523915.1 Capnocytophaga sp.
CTTTTTTCCGTGTCTTTGTAATCTAATTTTTACTGGCATAAAAGTTTAATTTTTAGAGGTTCTCGACCTCAGTTATTAATTCAAGGTGCAAATATAGCGTATATTTTTTGAATTACAATGAAAAAATGAAATTATTTTCTGATATTATTCTGCTACGATTTCAAATTGTTTTAGCTGAATTTGGAAAGGTTCGTTGGCATTATTTATAAAACGAACGTATTTTACCTTATCCAATGAGGTCGAATTGCTCCAACGGCTGTTTCTAAAACTTCCCGAAAGGTCTTTCCAGCTGGTTCCATCGTCTGAAATTTGTATTTTTCCCTTTTCAATGTTTGTTACACCGCCCAAATCTACAAAAATATTTTTAATATTCAAAGTTTTTTCTAACTGAATGCCTAAAAAATCTCCTTTTTTCAAAGAAATGTACTCCAAAGCGGGGGAAATACGCACACCTTGCCCTTTTTGAAGCAGCGGTTGGTGCTTAATTTGCTCTATGTTGGTAATTAATACATTCGGATTGAAGTTTAACGTTAATTGTAGCGTTTCGCCAGTATCTTTGTTGTATTTTTCTACCATATATTTGAGTGTTTCGGCAATCAAAGGCTCTATAACTAAGGTAGCAACTCGCATTCCTGGTTGATATGGGTTCTGATTGTACATTTGGTCGATGTCAAACTGTTGTTTTTGTATGTTTTGCAAGTTGGAGTATTCGTTTTTGAAATTTGTATATTTTTTTTGTTGTAAAATTTCATATAATTCGATTACTTTTTGTCCTTTTTTGCCCGTTAGTTGGAATTGCAATAGCCACGGACGTAGTTCTTCTATCAAATATGGATTTTCTTTCGTATTTAATAGCTGTTCGGAAGCCGAAATGATGTCTTTAAACTCTTTTTCGATGCGTTTTGTCTGCGGATTGGTGTCTTTGGATAGATTTTCTAAAAATTCTTTAGCAAACGGGGCAAATGCTACCGATTCTACTCTTCGGTATTGATGTCCATTAGCTCCTAAATCCGAATTATGTTGGGCAAAGGTAAGTAAAGCGGCTTGGTTTTGAGGCATTATCCTTGCTATGGCTTTTCGCCACGCTTGTTCGGGGTCGTAAGTTGCGATATTCCACGTATAATCTGCTACGCCGTAAATTGCAATCATTGAGGCTTCGGGGTGTTCCATAGGGTTGGAGACAAATCCCGACATATCGTTCTTAATATCGTTTGTATTTCCGTAAGTAGCCCCTAAAAGCATGTGGTTTCGCACATAGTCCGATACGGGGAAGTTCCACCAGATGTACGCTTTGCGTTTTATTTTGGCATTTATCCATTCCATAGTGGCTTTGTCGATATCCGCAACGACTTTATTGCCTGTCCACATAATATGAACGGACGGGTGAAGCACGGTTCCCAATGTTTCTAAGTATTTTTTCTCTGGGTTAGACCAACTTTTGTTATATTCTGTGGGACACATTATCAGCGGATTGACATCGCCCTTCTTTTCAACGAACTCGGTGTGTAAAAAGTTGAGCAACTCGGCTTGTTTCTGCGGATTTGTCCCTTCCCCCGAAATATCGTCGAAGAAAACGGCAAAAGCACGTACCCCCAGCTGGTACATATCCTCAAATTTACGCAAAAGATGCTTGCGGTCAGCTTCATTCCATTGAATATCCTTTCCTGGGTGTATCGCCCAGACGAAATCTACTTGGTTTTCTTTGGCTTTTTGTACCAGTTCTTGCAATTGTTTGGCTTCTTGGGCAGGATAAGGTTGCCGCCAGTTGGGTGAGCTATGGTATGGGTCGTCTTTGGGTCCATATATATAGGTATTTAGCTTGTTTTCGCCATAAAAAGCTATCTGGCGTAGCCTTTTTTCGTGGTTCCACGGCGTTCCGTAGAACCCTTCGACCACGCCTCGGTGTTCCAAGTCAGGATAATCGATAATTTCGCCTAACGGAAGCTCCGAACCTTGGCAAAGTTGCTCAAAAGTACGCAAACCATAGTATGTTCCTCTTTCATCATTGCCAATAATGTATATTTTTCCTTTATCAATACGCAAATAATATCCTTCTTTTTGGTTAGGGACTTTGTTTGCGAATTTTTTTAGGGATTTTTCATTTTTATTTCCTACAAAAACCTCAAAAGTTCCTTGTTTTTGAGACTTTTGTTGTAGTATTTCTTCCAAAAGTGTGTATAATTGCTTATCTTTTGCATAAATTTTCACTTTTTGAGGAAAAAATGTACTTCCTTGTAGTTTTACCTGCTTCGGAACAGGATTAAAAATAGATTCATTTGCTTTTATTTGTGCTAAAACAAATAAAAAAAGTGCCGTAATGATAATTATTTTTCTCATATTGTTCAAAATGTTATTTCTTGCAAAAATAAAATTTTAAACGGAGTTAAAAAATAAAAATATAAAATAAATCCTCAAAAAATTATTACTCATTTCAATACATCAATTGAAGATTATTGAGTTTTTCTTTCAATTATATCATTTCACAACTCATTGTATATCAATTATGTAATAAATAAACTTAAAGAAATATTAAAGAAAATGAAAAAATAAATTAAAAAAAATTAGTTTTTTAAATATTTTATTGTACCTTTCGGTCGTATTTCACTTAAAATCAAGAGATAATTTAAAACATAAATTCATAAAATTATGTCAGAACAAATGAAAGACAATCTGCAACCAGCAGATGAGAATGGGGTTTTCAACGAAAAACAAAATGTAGAAGCAAAAAACGCTTCGGAGCATATTTTGAACGAAATTCACCAAGAAAATGCGGAAGATGCCGAGGATTCAGACAATTCAAAACGGCACGAAATTCCTTTTTTAAATTATGAATCAATGTCATTAGAGGCTCTTACTCAGGAGTTAAAGAAATTACTTCACTCCGAAAAAGTACAAGCCATCAAAAAGCACGTTGAGGCAATACGGCAGGAGTTCGATAATAAATACGAAGAATTGCTCGAAGAGAAAAAGGAAGAATACCTTGCCGATGGTGGTGAAGAATACGATTTCAAATACGAAAGCCCTATTCATAGAACTTTCTATACGCTACTTAATGAATATCGCGAAAAACGAAATACTTATCATAAAGAATTAGAAAAAATCCATAAAGAAAATCTTGTAAAACGACAAGAAATCATTGAGGAAATTAAAAATTTAATCAATGTAGAGGAGGATATAAACACTACTTTTAAGCATTTCCAGCAATTACAAGATCGTTGGCACAAGGCAGGAGCTGTATCACGAAAAGATTACGATGTATTGTGGGGTAATTACCACCATCACGTAGAGAATTTTTATGATTTTATTGATTTAAGCAGAGATTTGCGTGATATTGATTTTAAACGAAATTTAGACGAAAAACTAAAAATAATTGAAAAAGCGGAAGCTCTTGCCAAAGATGAGTTAGACGCTATGAGAGCTTTCAGAGAACTACAACTTTTGCACAAAATTTGGAAAGAAGATATTGGACCTGTAGCCCGTGAACATCGAGAAGAAATATGGCAAAAATTTAGTGATATTACCAAAACTATTCACGAAAAAAGACAATTCTATTTTGATAACTTAGACAAAGTTTACGAGCAAAATGCCACGAGAAAAAATGAAATTATCGCTAAAATAAAAGAAATTTCTACACGAAATATCACATCGCACGGAGGCTGGCAAAAGGGAATTAAAGAAGTAGAGACTTTACGCGAAACTTTCTTGAACATAGGCAAAGTTCCAGCTCGTTTTACAGATGAAATCTGGAAAAATTTCAAAGAAACGGTACGTTCTTTTAATCAGAAAAAAATCAATTATTACAAAAATCTGAAAAAGGAACAACAAGAAAACTTTGAAAAAAAATTGGCTTTATTAGAAATCGCAAAAGCTAATAAAGACAATCGTGATTGGGAAACTGTAACACCTGTAATGAAAAAAATTCAGGAAGATTGGAAAGCAATAGGCAATGTTCCAAAGAAAAATGCAGACAAAATCTGGAAAGAATTTAGAAAAGCCTGTAATGAATACTTTGACGAGCTACATAAAGCGATAAAAAGTAGCCAAAACAAAGAATTCGAAGCATTGGATAAGAAAAAAGAACTATTGGATAAAGTTAAGGAGTACAAACTTACAAGAGATAGAGAAAAAGAAATTGAAAATCTACAAGAGTTTGTAAACCAATGGAATAACTTAGGAAAAGTACCACATTCCAAAAAAGGAATTGATACAAAATTTTACAAAATCATTGATGCTTTTTATAGAAAATTAGATTTTGACAGACAAGAAATAGAACTTCTTAAATACAATAATAAATTGGAACGTCTTGCTAATGATGATGATGAAAGTTCATTAAATCACGAAATGATGTTTGTTCGTCGTAAAATAGATGAGTTAAAATCAGAAATATTGCAATTAGAGAATAACTTGCAGTTTTTCAGTAACATAGATGATAAAAATCCTTTGGTTAGTGAAGTAATTAAAAATATTAATAACCAAAAAGAAACTCTCAATACGTGGATAGCTAAGTTACGTGAACTCAAAAACTTACAGCATACCAAAGCTGAAGATAATGAGCAAGACGAGAAAGAATAAAAGTGTCATATATCAAAAAGAAAGAGGCGTATATATGTACTCCTCTTTTATTATTTTACTGAAATACAAATATTTAAAAACATCAAATTTTAAAATACTATAATGTTCCAGCTTGTTTTTGCCACTCATAATCATAACAAATTAAAAGAAATTCAAACACTTATGCCTAAAAACATTGAGTTACTTAGTTTAGATGACATTGGTTGCTTTGAAGATATAGAAGAAACGGAATCCACCATCGAAGGAAATGCTATTTTGAAAGCAAAATATATCAAAAAGAAATATGGATACAATGTTTTTGCAGATGATACAGGCTTGGAAGTTAATACTTTAGAGAATCAACCAGGGGTGTACTCGGCACGTTATGCAGGTAATCACAAAAACGATGCTGATAATATTCAGCTTCTTTTGCAAAATATGGAAGGTAAAACCCAGCGTGAAGCTCAATTCAGAACTGTAATTGCTTTGTGCTTAAATGATGAGCAACACATATTTGAAGGCATTGTCAAAGGGATAATTACAAAAACCTGCAAAGGAAACAACGGTTTTGGCTACGACCCTGTTTTTCAGCCAGATGGATTTACAAAAACTTTTGCCGAACTACCTCTCGAAACCAAAAATAAAATAGGACATCGAGGAAAAGCATTTGAGAAATTACTTGATTTTTTGAATAATAATAGCTAAAAACCTGATATTTTTCACTCTATTTTTTGATATAATTATATTTAAAATAAAAAAATAGGCAATGCTTTTTGATAGCAATCGCCTTTCTGAAAATTTTATAACATTAAGAAAGTAAAGACATTCAATCTTTTTAAACATCTAAAAATCAATAGAATAACTAAATAACCGTCAATTTAGCAAATTTTAGTAGGATTTTTTTAATTCCGCCTACTTCAAACTGAATTTCAGCTTTTCTATCATTGCCCACTCCCTCCAAATTTAATATTCGTCCTCGTCCAAAACGTTCATGCTGAACGATAGTTCCTATTTGCAACTGACTTGTATTGATTGAAGTTTCTCCCTCTGTACTATTAATTGGTTTTAGCTTTCGGAATTTTTGTAATTCATTGTTATTAGGTACATTAGATAAATTCGGTGTGGAACTGATTGGTTTTTGTAATCGTAATTTACTTTTGTCTATTTCACCAAAAATATCCTTATTAATCAACGGTTTATATCTATAATTTGGGTTTGAAATAGGAGGTGTCAAATACTCTATATATTTCGAATCAATTTCATCTATAAATCTACTTGGCTCAGCATCAGATAGTTTACCCCATCGATAACGATTTTCGGCATACGTTAAGTAGGCTTGTTTTTCGGCTCGTGTTAGAGCTACATAGAAAAGCCGACGTTCTTCCTCCAGCTCCGAACGCGAATGGACACTCATAGCCGAAGGGAATAAATCTTCTTCCATTCCTACGATGTAAACATACGGAAATTCAAGCCCTTTGGCAAGGTGAATTGTCATTAAAGCGACACGGTCATCATCTTCAATTTCGTTGTCCATATCGGTAGCAAGTGATACATCTTCCAAATATTCCGAAAGGCTTGCGGTACTGTCTGCTACATCTTGTTGCCCCTCCACAAAATCCTTGATACCATTGAGCATTTCTTCGATATTTTCCATTTTGGCGATGCCTTCAGGAGTACCATCTTTTTTAAATTCTTGAAGCAATCCTGTTTTTCGAGCTACTTGCTCAGCTACCTCAAAAGCATTCGCCTCATTACTAAACGCTTGAAAATTATGAATCATTACCACAAAATCGGTCAATCGCTGTTTTGTACTATTATTAATCTGTACATTTTCAATACGATTGATGTTATACATTACTTCAAAAATTGATTTTTTGTAATGATTCGCAATAAAAGTCAGCTTTTCAATAGTCGTTTCGCCGATTCCTCGTGCTGGAAAATTAATTACCCGAACAAGAGCTTCTTCATCATTTGGATTTACAATTAATCGTAAATAGGCGAGCATATCTTTGATTTCTTTCCGCTGATAGAATGACAGCCCGCCGTAAATTCGGTAAGGTATATCGCGTTTTCTAAGAGCATCTTCTATTGCTCGTGATTGTGAATTGGTACGATAAAGCACTGCAAAATGTCCGTTAGGAAGCTGTTTTTGCATTTTGGTTTCAAAAATAGAACTTGCTACGAAACGCCCTTCGTCTGAATCGGTAGCACTACGGTGTATTTTAATAGGTTCACCAAGCTCATTAGCCGTCCAAACTACTTTGTCTAAACGAGTTTTATTATGTTCTATAACGGAATTGGCTGCTTCTACAATATTTTTTGTTGAACGATAATTTTGTTCCAATCGGTATACTTGAACATTTTGATAATCTCGCTGAAAATTCAATATATTATTGATATTTGCCCCGCGAAAAGCGTAAATACTTTGGGCATCATCTCCCACCACACAGATATTATGAAAACGATCAGCAAGAGCTTTCACAATAAGGTATTGCGAATGATTCGTATCTTGATACTCATCTACCAAAATATATCGAAACCGATTTTGATATTTGGCAAGGACATCGGGCTGCGTGTTCAGTAATTCATTGGTTTTCAACAGTAAATCATCAAAATCCATCGCCCCAGCTTTAAAACAACGTTCCACATATTCCTGATAAATTTCTCCCATACGAGGGCGTTTTGCCATTGCGTCGGCTTCCATTAATTCTGGATTATTAAAATAAGCCCGAACAGTGATAAGACTATTTTTAAAAGCCGATATACGTGATTGTATTTGTTTGTATTTGTAAATATCCTTATCCAGCTCCATTTCTCGGATAATAGCATTGATAAGCCGTTGAGAATCTTGAGTATCGTAAATAGTGAAATTTTGTGGATATCCTAATTTATCGGCTTCAATACGAAGAATTTTGGCAAAAATGGAGTGAAATGTTCCCATCCATAAATTTTTAGCCTCACTATTGCCTACTATTTCAGCAATGCGTTTTTTCATTTCGTTGGCAGCTTTGTTAGTAAAGGTCAATGCCAAAATATTGAACGCATCTACGCCTAAGTGCATCAGATTGGCAATCCGATAGGTTAATACCCGAGTTTTGCCAGAACCAGCTCCAGCAATAACCATTAGAGGCCCATCTTTCTGAAGTACAGGAGCTTTCTGAGCATCGTTAAGCAAGGATAAATATTTTTCCATAAATGTTTTTTTGATATGGGCAAAAATAGTAAATAATTAACAACTGACACAATCCCAGCTCAGCAAGATATGAACAAAAAAATATTGCTGACTAAAATTAAGCCAGCAATATTCGTATTAATTATGAAAAAGTAAATTTATTAATTTATTGAAAATAATCGGGCAAAGAAATTTTTGCGTTTGGTTATTTCACTTTTATCCTCATTAAAAATATCATCAGAAATTTCCTTTGTAGGCAACGAATCATAACCCATTTGAGTATTTGTGTAATCATACTGATAAGCTACATCATTGTCATCTTCTCCAATAATATCCATAATATACTCAACGTATGATTTTCCTTTTTTATCTAAAAAACCCTTAAAATAACGATTACTTAAATCCATTCCTCCTATATTTTCAAGTTTCAAAAGAGTTTCATAAAGAGGCTGGATATGTTCTCTAATTACGTGCTGACTTACAGCTCTTCGCTTAGCGGTAAAAGATATTATTTCTCCATCAGAATTTCTATTCACCTCAAAATCAGTAATAACCCAATAATATTTACCTAATTTTGAAATATTTTTAATCACTACGTGAAAATTTCTTCCTGCTAAAATATTATCCCATAGTACTTTAAAAATAATTTTAGGCGTATCAGGATGACGAATTATATTATGCGAATGCCCCAATACTTCATCAATAGAATATCCCGAAACATCTGTAAAAGTCTGATTTACATCTGTTATTGTTCCAAATCTATCCGTCGAAGAAATAATAAGTTTTGATTTATCCCAAATGACTTCTTCATCTATTGGAACTGGTTTGTTAATAGTCGATTTCATATCATATTTATTTTTTGGTGATGCAAACATAGTGAAGAAAAATATAATT
>JAUNHN010000101.1 GCA_030523915.1 Capnocytophaga sp.
TTTCATTTATGATATTTTTAGGCAATAGGGAATAGGGGTAGGAGTTAGGATTTAGCATTTAGCGTATAGACCTATTCGCTACCTTCTACCTCCTATTTCCTTTGCTATTAAGGGTGCAAAATTAATAAAAAATATGGTTTTACAAAAAATAAAAGTTTTAACGTTTTCAAAAAATCATAGAAAACAAAAATAACTGACTCTCTCATTTAAGAGTTTTTTCAGATTGTTAAAATATTTATACATTAATAATTTAAAAAATGTTAAAATTAAAGAGATTACCATCTTAGATATAGCTTGGGTACACCTTGGATAGACCTTGGGTAGATATTGGGTTTTAGAAAAAAGTAATTTTAACTTTTTTTCACTTTTCTTAAAAGATATATTTACAAATTATAAATACACAAAAAAACAGTACAAATATAAAAATCTGTACTGTAATTCTATTATTTTTTTAGAATGAACAAATTAGCTATTCATTGTCATTAGAAATTCTTCGTTATCACGAGTTTGTTTCATTCGGGTTTCCATAAATTCCATTGCTTCAAGCGGATTCATATCGGCGAGGTATTTACGCAGAATCCAAGTACGTTGCAGTACTTTTTCATCAAGAAGTAAATCATCACGACGTGTAGATGATGACACAAGGTCTATGGCAGGGAAAATACGGCGGTTAGCTATACGGCGGTCTAATTGTAATTCCATATTTCCTGTTCCTTTAAATTCCTCAAAAATTACTTCGTCCATCTTAGAACCTGTCTCGGTAAGAGCTGTTGCTATAATGGACAAAGACCCTCCGTTTTCGATATTTCGGGCAGCACCAAAGAAGCGTTTAGGTCTATGAAGTGCATTAGCATCGACCCCTCCTGTGAGTACTTTTCCTGAAGCTGGTTGTACCGTATTATAGGCTCGTGCCAATCGAGTGATAGAATCCAGCAAAATAACCACATCATGACCGCATTCTACAAGGCGTTTGGCTTTTTCTAATACGATATTGGCTATTTTTACGTGTTCTGTAGCTTCTTTATCGAAAGTCGAAGCGATGATTTCTCCCTTTACACTTCGTTGCATATCGGTAACCTCTTCTGGACGCTCATCAATAAGTAATACCATCAGATATACCTCTGGATGATTGCGTGAGATGGCATTGGCTATATCTTTGAGTAACATAGTTTTACCTGTTTTGGGCTGTGCTACAATCATTCCACGTTGTCCTTTGCCGATAGGTGAAAAAAGGTCGATAATACGAGTGGAAATAGAGTTTGAGCCTTCCGCTAATTTGAATTTTTCATTAGGGAAAAGAGGTGTTAAATGGTCGAAAGAAATTCTATCACGTACTACTTGTGGGTCAAGTCCGTTTATTTTCAATACTTTAAGTAGTGGGAAATATTTTTCACCCTCTTTCGGTGGGCGTACTTCTCCTAATACAGTATCGCCTGTTTGCAACCCGAAAAGTCGGATTTGTGATTGTGAAACGTAAATATCATCAGGCGATGCCAAATAATTATAATCTGACGAACGAAGAAAACCGTAACCATCTTGCATAATATCCAAAACACCTTCACATTCTACAATGCTATCAAATTCAAATTCAGGTGAGCGGTATCTATTTCTTTTCTCTTTGTCAAAATTTTCAGAATGAACATTGTTTGCCGTGGAATTGGTTTGTGTATTGGAGTTCCCATTTCCGTTACGGTGATTGTTATTGAAATTAGTTTTATTTTGTGTATTCTGCTGATTTTGATTGTTTTGCTGGTTGTTTTTCTTTTGGAAATTTTGTTGTTTTTTAAATTGTTTGTTGTCTTTAGTAGCTTCATTACTTTCTTGCGAAGTAGTTTCTTTGCTTTCAGACTTTATTTTTTCCTTATTTGGAGCTGGTATATTTTCTTTTTTCTCAGGCTGAGTCTTAGCTTGTTGAGGGTCTTGTTTTGTTGCTTTTGGGGCGGTTACTACTTCTTTTACAGCTGGTTGAGAATTGTTTTCAGAAGTTACATTTTTAGAAGTGTGTTTCTTTTTGTTTTGTGTTTTTGTAGTATTTGTTTTCTTGACAGAATTTTTTTTCTCATTTTCTACGTTTTCTTTGGCAGGATTTACAGCTTGAAAATCAAGAATTTGATAAATCAAATCGCCTTTATTCATACTACGAAATTTAGGCACTTGCATTTCTTGAGCTATTTCCTGTAATTCAGGAAGCTTCTTTGATTTTAAATCGGTAATGTCAAACATTGGTAAATTTGTTATTTAAAATAAATAATGATGTTTTATCTATACTTTTTTAGAGTTATTTTTGAATAAGGTAATTGTATTTCCTTATATTAATTGAGAAATGTTTTAGAAAGTTTTTAATAGAAGGAATTGAAAAGTGGTGCAATATTACAGCATATATTTCAGAAAAACAAATTTTTTCGAGGAAAAAATAAAAATAATACTATTTTTTGCTTTTTATTTCACAGAAATCGTTTTCGTTAGATAGAAAATCTTTGCACGTTTGAAAAAATATTCTATCTTTACACGAAATTTTACAATAAGCAAATGAAATGGCAAAAGAGAAAAATATATACATCAATAGAGAACTCAGTTGGCTGAAATTTAATGCTCGGGTGCTTCAAGAGGCTGCTGATAAAAACGTCCCTTTATTGGAAAGATTGCGTTTTGCAGGTATTTTTTCAAATAATTTAGATGAATTCTTCAAGGTGCGTTATGCCACAGTAAAGCGTGTAGCTATAAGTGACCATGCTCACGATGAGCTGGGAGTTCACGCCAAAGAGCTTCTTGAAGAGATTACCAAAGAGGTAATACAACTACAAGAAGAAAGCCTTCGAATAATCAAATCTATTACTAAGGAATTAGAAAAAGAAGATATTTACATCGTAAATGAAAAAACTTTACTACCTGAACACGAGCAATTTGTAAATGATTATTTCCTTACCAAAGTGCGTCCTGCTTTGTTTACTATTTTTTTAAACGATTTGGACGTTTTTCCACAATTAAAAGATGATGTGGCATATTTGGCAATCAAAATGTCGCTTAAGGAAGAGAATAAAGCTACGGGTATTCAGAAGTTCTTCTCATCAACTGTTTATAAAGAAAAAATACAATATGCTCTGATTGAATTGCCCACCACTATCGACCGTTTTGTAGAACTTCCCGAAATAGGCAATAAGCACTATATCATCATGATAGATGATATAATACGCTTCTGTCTGTACAAAATTTTCAATATTTTTAATTATGAATCGCTTTCGGCTCATATGATTAAAATAACACGTGATGCAGAGCTGGATATTGATGATGATTTGAGTAAAAGTTTTGTAGAAAAAATATCGTCAAGTGTAGAAGGTAGACGACGAGGTGAGCCTGTTAGATTTGTGTATGACAAAGAAATAGCCAAAGATACGTTGGAGTTTTTATTTGAAAAAATGGGAATTGTAGAAACCGATAGCATTATACCTGGCGGAAGATACCATAACAGACGTGATTACATGAATTTTCCCAGTATGGGACGGCGGGATTTGACGTACGCTCCGATACAGCCTTTGCCCGTTAAGGGACTCACTTCGGAAGAAAGTCTTTTGAAGAAAATAGCAGAGAAGGATTATTTGCAATTTACGCCATATCACACATTTTCTAATATTATTTGGTTTTTGCGAGAAGCGGCTTTAGACCCAAAAGTAAAATCGGTTAAAATTACTATTTATCGTTTAGCTAAAAATTCGCAAGTGGTTAATTCTCTGATTAATGCAGTAAAAAATGGGAAAAAAGTAACTGTACAAATTGAGTTACAAGCACGTTTCGACGAGGAGTCCAACATAAAATATGCAGAACAACTCAAAGCGGAAGGCGTAAAACTCATTTTTGGAGTTCCTGGACTGAAAGTTCATAGCAAAATTTGTGTAATCGAAAGGGAAGAAGGGCAGGAGCTTAAGCGTTATGGATTCATCAGTACAGGGAATTTTAACGAATCAACAGCTCGGATTTATACTGATTATACGCTATTTACAGCTAATCAAGAAATTCTAAAAGATGTAAATAAAGTATTTAACTTTTTTGAGACAAATTATGTCATTCAGCGGTATAAACACCTAATTGTTTCGCCTCAGTATACTAAAAAAATGCTTATTAAACTTATCGAACAAGAAATATCCAATGCCAAAGCTGGTAAGGAAGCCTTTATAAAATTGAAAATGAATAGCATAACAAGCTATAAAATGATTGACAAACTTTATAAGGCTAGCCAAGCAGGCGTAAAAATCCAGATGATTGTTAGAGGAATTTGCTGTTTGGTTCCAGGTATTGTAGGAATGAGTGAGAATATTGAAGTAATCAGTATTGTGGATAAATTTTTGGAACATCCGAGATTGTTTATTTTTGGAAATAACGGAAAACCAAAGGTTTATATATCATCTGCTGATTGGATGACTCGAAATATTTCATTCCGCGTAGAGGTGGGTTGCCCCATTTACGACGAAAACATCAAGCAAGAGTTGATGGATACCTTTGATATTGGTTGGGCTGATAATGTAAAAGCAAGAATAATTTCGCAAAAACAAGATAATGCGTACCGCAAAAATCATAAACCTAAGGTACGTTCACAAGTCGCAACCTATGATTATTACTTAAATAAAAAGAATTAGGATAAGTAATAAAAACATTTTAGCTAAATCTAAAAATATTTTTATTATCTTTGCATTCTAATTTAGTATGAAATTGTATGATTGCGGCAATAATTGATTATTTAGAGAATATAGACCCCGTACTTTCAGCACTTTATGCTACACTTTTTACTTGGTTCATTACAGCTTTAGGAGCTTCGGTAGTGTTTTTTTTCAAAGGTACTAACAAGGCTTTTTTAGACGGAATGTTAGGATTTACAGGAGGAGTGATGGTGGCAGCAAGTGTGTGGAGTTTGCTTATTCCTGCTATTGATATGGGGAAAGGAGAAGGTTTTTTAAAAATGGCTCCTGCTGTAATTGGTTTTTTGCTTGGAGCGTTATTTTTATTTGCTTTGGATAGATTATTACCTCATTTTCACGCTAATTTTAAACAAACTGAAGGTATAAAATCATCTTGGCAGAAAACAACATTGCTTATTTTAGCAATTACATTACATAACATTCCTGAAGGGCTGGCTGTAGGAGTACTTTTCGGAGGTGTGGCAGCAGGTATTCCTGAGGCTTCTATCGCAGGTGCTGTAACGTTGGCAATAGGAATAGGATTGCAAAATTTTCCTGAAGGAATAGCCGTAGCAGCACCGCTTCGCCGTATGGGGCTTAGTCGCCGTAAAAGTTTCTTTTATGGGCAATTATCGGCTGTGGTAGAGCCTATTGCGGGCGTATTAGGAGCTGTATCGGTATTGTTTTTCACGCCTATTTTGCCGTATGCACTCGCTTTTGCGGCAGGAGCAATGATTTATGTGGTGATAGAAGAGGTTATCCCTGAAGCTCAACAGAATAAAAATACGGATATTTCTACCATAGGATTTCTCGGAGGATTCGTACTGATGATGTCAATGGACGTATTGCTGGGAGGGTAATTATTTAATAATTAGCGATTTATTGCTTAGTTGAAAAATGATAAAACAAGCCATAGACGATTTGTTTTCAAATCTTTATAAGAACACTATTATATATAATAAACTTGGATACTTTTTTTGCCAATTACTGTGGTATGATTATACAGATGATATATTGACCATTAGATTTAAGATTACAGAATCGGTATTTAATATTACCAGACCTCGTATTATGCGGTTATATGAAAAAAGAAAGCGAGAAGATTATATAGAGTTATGGAAGAAAACCTCATATTTTGAAATATTTCCAAGAAGCAAGAAGCTTTTGGGGTATTCTATTTATACTGATGCAAATTTGGTGAAAAAATTATATGAGTTAAAAGCAGAAAATAAAGAAGAAGAAATGTACAAACTCTTTAAAAATTATGAATCGAGAAGACCTATTGGTATGAAAGAAGAAGAACCTATAATATCAGAGGAATTATTAGCAAATATATTAATGAAATTAAAATATGTTAACAACTGATTTTGTAATTCACGATAAGGAATCGATGTCTTTTGAAGATATTTTTCTTTCAGAAGAAAACAAAAGCATTTTAAATCAGGTAATTAAAGAGCATAAATACTTGTCTGAACTTTCTAAATACGGGCTTTGGGCAGATAATAAAATTCTTTTTCACGGAGCTTCTGGCTGTGGAAAAACAAGTACTGCCAAAGCAATAGCCAAAGTATTAGACAAACCTATTTTTGTGATGAATTTAAGCAATTTGGTCAATTCACGTATTGGAGAAACGTCCAAAAATATAAAAGCTGTTTTCGACAAAGCTGAGCGGGAAAAAGCAGTTTTGTTCTTGGACGAATTCGACCAAATAGGCAAAAGCCGAACCGATGATGAGCGTGATGTAGGCGAAATGAGACGTTTGGTGAATACAATTATTCAGCTTTTTGATTATTTTCCAAAAGACGGGGTGCTTATTTGTGCTACAAATCATCTTGATTTTATAGATTTTGCTCTTCTTCGGCGTTTTCAACTCAAATTAGCTTTTGAATTGCCTTCTAAAGATAATTTAGATGCTTATTATACGCATAAATTAGCCATTTTTCCTGAAAAATTTCAAAATATTCATCGGAAATATGACATTTCGTATGCCGAAGCAAAAGATTACGTTCAAACACAAATGAAAAAAGCTATTATAGCCGATTTGGAAAGTAATTGAACTAAAAAAAGTGGTTAATTTACTTCTGAAAAAAACATTGATTTTTTTGTTGTAAAACAAAGTATTTTGGCATAATTATTGATTATTTTCAATCGTTAATGTTAAAAAAATATATTAAGTATAACTATTTTAAGAAAAACAGTATGAAAAATTATGTAAGTGCAGTATCTGCTGCTTTTTTAGGCGGGATACTATCGTTGGGAGGGTATAAATTGTTTTTTGACAAAAAAGAAACCAATCGGGCTACCACAGAAGTATCCAAACCAAGTTTTGTTCAAACTAACTATACGGGAGCTACAAATTTCGATTTGAATGAAAATAGCTTCATTGACGCGGCAAACAAAACGGTAAATAGTGTGGTTCACATCAAAAACGTAGCTAAGGTGGAAAGTGGAGGCACTTCTATCTTCGATTTGCTTTATGGAGATAGGGGAGAAGGAAGCCAAACACAAATCGGAACAGGGTCGGGCGTTATTATCACACCTGACGGCTATATCGTTACTAACAATCACGTAATTGCCGATGCTACGAGCTTGGAAGTTACGCTGAACAATAACAAAACATACACAGCTAAACTAATCGGAACAGATGTGTCGTCAGACATTGCATTGCTTAAAATTGATGCACAAGAACAATTACCTTTCCTCGCCTTTGCCAATTCAGATAATACACAAATAGGTGAATGGGTATTGGCTGTTGGAAATCCATTTAACTTAAATTCGACTGTAACGGCTGGAATTATTAGTGCCAAAGCGCGTAATATCAGCGACCTTTCTAATGGTAAAGTAGAATCTTTCATACAGACTGACGCTGCCGTAAACCGAGGAAATAGCGGAGGAGCATTAGTGAATTTGAAAGGAGATTTGATAGGAATTAATACAGCAATATCTTCTACCACAGGAACTTATGTAGGATATTCGTTTGCTGTACCGAGTAATATTGCCAAAAAGGTAGTTGAAGATTTAATTGAATATGGCAATGTACAACGAGGAATTTTGGGAGTTCGTGGTACGGAACTTAATTCATCAACTGCTGAAAAATTAGAAATCAAAGAAACCGATGGATTCTATGTGGATTCTGTAGATGAAGAGTCAGGAGCTGCATCAGCAGGAATCAAAAAAGGAGATGTATTGAAACAAATTGATAATGTGCGAATTAGTAAATATTCTGACCTTAGTGGGTATATTGCTTCAAAACGTCCTGGAGATGTGCTAAAAGTAACCTATGTACGCGATGGAAAAGAAAAAACAACGAATATCACACTGAAAAAAAATACAACTTATATCGTAAATACGCTTGGTTTGGAAGTTAAAAACTTGTCAGAAAGTGACCAAAAGAAATTTAAAACCAAATCAGGAGTGAAAATTACAGGAGCTTCTCAATTTTACGAATATAACAATATTAGTGTGATAGGAAAAGTCCTATTATCAGTCAATGGAAAACCAATAAAAGATATTGAAGAATTGAAGAATACAATGTCTGGTTTGTCATCAAACAGCCGAAATTCATTAGAATTATTAAATGAAAAAGGAGAAAAAGAAAGATTTTTCTTCTAAAATAAAACAAAAATAAATAGCAGATTAGGAATTGTAGCGAAGTTTTTCTCCACAATTCCTAATCTTTGTTTTGATTTATAAAAATATGAATATCAAATTAATAGCT
>JAUNHN010000102.1 GCA_030523915.1 Capnocytophaga sp.
ATTTTGGCAGAAAAAGAAATCCCTGCATCTGCCGTAACAGGAACTGGCAAAGTCGGACGCATCACCAAAGAGGACGCTATCAAAGCCTCAAAACCATCGATGGGAACACCAACGGGCGGTTCACGAAGCGAAACCAGAGCCAAAATGTCTATGCTTCGCCGCAAAGTAGCCGAGCGTTTGGTAAGTGCTAAGAACGAAACGGCGATGCTTACCACGTTTAACGAGGTGGATATGACAGCTATCTATGAGCTTAGAAATCAATACAAAGACGCGTTTAAAGATAAACATAATGTGAATTTAGGATTTATGTCGTTCTTTACATTGGCGGTAGTTCGTGCGTTAAAATTGTTCCCTGATGTGAATTCGATGATTGACGGACAGGAAAAAGTAACGTATAATTTCTGTGATATTTCGATAGCGGTTTCAGGTCCGAAAGGGTTGATGGTTCCTGTGATTCGCAATGCCGAAAACTTGTCGTTCCGAGGCGTAGAAGCCGAAGTAAAACGCTTAGCATTACGAGCCAGAGACGGACAAATCACAGTAGATGAGATGACTGGCGGAACGTTCACCATTACTAACGGAGGTGTTTTCGGTTCGATGCTTTCCACACCGATTATTAATCCGCCACAGTCAGGAATATTAGGAATGCACAACGTAGTGGACAGAGCTGTGGTTAAAAACGGGCAGATAGTAATCGCACCAGTAATGTATGTGGCACTTTCGTATGACCACCGCATCATAGACGGGCGGGAGTCGGTAGGCTTTTTAGTAGCTGTAAAAGAGGCACTTGAAAACCCAGTAGAACACCTAATGAACGGAAACGCAAAAGCAGCGTTGGAGTTGTAAAAAGATATTTTAGATAAAATACAGAGGCTCAAAAGGAGAATTTTCTTTATCCTTTTGGGCTTTGGTATTTTATTTCTATTTTTGCAAAATCATTTATTTAATGACTTACTATGAAACGAAAAACATTCATAAATTTAGGAATTATATTATTTGTGCTTTCATTTTTTGTAACTCCTTTGGGATATGAAAGTAAAATCCTTTTACAACGAATTTTTGCTAATTCGGTGGAAATTCTGCCTAAACACGAACAAAATACGATTGATTTTGATTGGAAATTAAAAGATAGAAATAACAAAGAATTTAATTTTTCTCAATCCAAAGGCAAACCTGTGTTTGTTTACTTTTGGTCGTCTTGGCGAATTACCAGCGTTGCCGATTTGTCAGGAATCCAAAAATTATACGATGACTACAAAAATAAGGTTGATTTTTACATCATTACCAACGAATTACCCGAACCCGTAGAAAAATTAATGCAACAACGTGGCTATGATTTCAAAGTAACATATCTTATCATTGGGGAGAAAATGCCTTTTGATGCGGAGAAAATCCCTTCGGGGTATATAATTGATAAACAAGGAGTTTTGAGAGCTTACAGCGACAGAATCGCCCGTTGGAATAGTGATTCGGTTCGAGCGTTGTTAGATTCTTTGCAGTAAAAGTATAAATAAAATTTATACCATAATATATATAAATGTGCGATGAAGCATTGGCAGTTAGATTTTAAATCTTATTTTTGCCACAAAAACTGATTTATGTCATAAAACTGGCATCCGATAAAACCTAAAAACAATGATTCAAGTATCAGAACAAGCAAAAAAGAAAATCATTTCTTTAATGGAAGAAGACGGCTTTGACTCCGCTATCGACTATGTGCGTGTAGGCGTGAAAAGTGGCGGTTGTAGCGGACTTTCATACGAACTCAAATTCGACAAAAACACCGAAACTGACGATAAAATATTTGAAACCAACGGCATACGCATAGTTGTCAATAAAAAAAGTTTCCTATATTTGGTCGGGACGACACTCGAATATTCAGGCGGATTGAACGGCAAAGGGTTCGTTTTTAACAACCCAAATGCACAACGCACTTGTGGCTGTGGCGAAAGTTTTTCGCTGTAATGATTTTTTGAAGTTGATGCAAAAAGTATGATATTTTTTTTAAAAAAAAGGATGTTTCTGTCAGGCTGAGCAAAGTCCGCGAGCGAGCGGAGTATGTGGCGAAGCCTTATCATTACAGGGCTTCGACTTCGCTCAGCCTGACAATCGGAACTATCATCATACTTTTTATAACACGACCTTTAATTTTTAATAAATAATCTTTAAATATTTGAATAAATAATTAAAAAAAAGAAATAACGCAAAAATGGCAAAATATACAGAAGACGATTTACGAGACGAATTACAAACCAAAGAATATGCCTACGGTTTTTATACTGATATTGAGGCAGAAACCTTCGCCAAAGGGCTTAATGAAGAGGTAGTTATCGCCTTGTCCAAGAAAAAAGGTGAACCCCAATGGATGACCGATTGGCGGTTGGAAGCCTTTCGGATTTGGAAACAAATGGAAGAACCTGAATGGGCAAATGTAACTTACGAAAAACCTGATTTTCAGGATATTTCGTACTATTCTGCTCCGAAGCAAAAACCAAAACTCAACAGTTTGGACGAAATCGACCCAAAACTGCGTGAAACCTTTGACAAACTCGGAATTTCTATCGAAGAACAAAAACGCTTGGCAGGGGTGGAGAGCAACAAACCGCAAGTAGCAATCGATATTGTAATGGACTCAGTATCAGTAGCTACCACCTTTAAAAAGACTTTGGCAGAAAAGGGAATTATTTTCTGTTCTATCTCCGAAGCCATTCAAGAACACCCAGAATTGGTGCAAAAATACATCGGTTCGGTAGTGCCTAAAACGGATAATTTCTATGCAGCGTTAAACTCGGCGGTGTTTTCGGACGGGTCGTTTTGTTACGTTCCGAAAGGAGTGCGTTGCCCGATGGAACTTTCTACCTATTTCCGTATAAATCAGGCAGGTACGGGTCAGTTTGAGCGAACATTGGTCATCGCCGATGAAGGAAGCTATGTGTCGTACTTGGAAGGTTGTACCGCTCCGCAACGCGATGAAAATCAGCTTCACGCTGCGGTGGTAGAACTCATCGCTTTGGACAATGCTGAAATTAAATATTCTACCGTACAAAACTGGTTTCCAGGGGATAAGGACGGAAAAGGAGGCGTGTTTAATTTTGTTACCAAACGCGGTTTGTGCGAGAAAAACGCCAAAATTTCGTGGACGCAGGTAGAAACAGGTTCGGCGGTTACTTGGAAATATCCGTCTTGTGTGCTGAAAGGCGACAATTCGGTGGGCGAATTTTACTCAATTGCCGTTACCAACCACTTCCAACAAGCCGATACGGGTACAAAAATGATACATTTGGGTAAAAATACGCGTTCTACGATTATTTCCAAAGGAATTTCCGCTGGAAAATCGCAAAATTCGTACCGAGGGCTAGTAAAAGTGGGGGTAAATGCTGAAAATGCACGAAATTTTTCGCAATGTGATTCTTTATTGATGGGGAATGAGTGCGGAGCTCATACTTTTCCGTACATCGAAGCGAAAAACAAGACCGCACAAATCGAACACGAGGCAACAACCTCAAAAATTGGCGAAGACCAGATTTTTTATTGCAATCAGCGTGGGATAGATACCGAAAAAGCTATTGCTTTGATAGTCAATGGTTTTTCAAAAGAAGTGCTGAATAAACTTCCTATGGAATTTGCCGTAGAAGCCCAAAAACTATTGGAAATCAGCTTAGAAGGAAGTGTGGGATAGGTTAAAATACAATCTTCACCAAAATCTAAAACTTTGGTGAAGGTATTTTTAGCAATTAAATAAAGTGATTGTTATATTATTAAGGGGAGCATTGATGTTTGGAATTCAATTGTTTATAAATTTTTTATAAGAAAAATTATATTTCGTTATAATTAACTCTTATATTAAATGCTCCATCTGTGATATTTATGATATCACCATTTTCATTTTTCAAAACACCTGAAAATGTGCCTCTTGTAATTTTTTTGTCGAGATATTCTATTTTTAGTGTAAAATTTTGATTATGAATTGTGTAGTTATCGGTTCCAGTAGGGTAATAATTACAATTTAATTTATAACGAGACGGGTCATCATTGCTTGTATAGGTTCCAGCAACGATATTTATACCAGTTAGATTATCTTGGTCGTCTGTTATGGAGGCATCTATTTGGATAGATAATACAGAATTGTTATTTGATACCCCCAAAAGCTCGTGTCCTCGGATATAAAATAACAAATGTTCATTATGTAGCTTTATAAAATTGTAATCTGATATAACATTTATATAGCTTTTTTCCTCGCCATTGGCTTTAAAATGAAGATAATACTTTTCAGTTGTGTTATCCTCTTTTTTAGTACAGCTGGAAAAAGTTACCATTAATAACATAAAAATTATTTTGAAGAATTTATATTTTTTCATAGTAAAACAGTATTGAAAGTGCAAAGATAGTGAAAATATTAAATTAAAAGTATAAAGTTTTTATAAATTTACTTTTTCACATTCGTGTTTTGTGAAAAAATGAGACTTTTCCAGAAAAAGATGTATATTTGCATTGTTTTTTAAAAATCAAAATAAAAATAAAATCACAATAAATGAGTTTACAAGATAAATGGATTGAATCTTTTCAATCTTTTGAAAATAAAGAAGATATATTAAAAAATACACGTCAGGAAGCCCTTGATTTTTTCAAACAGAAAGGTTTCCCAACCAAAAAAGACGAGGCTTGGAAATTTACTTCGCTCTCGGCTTTGCTCAAAAATGATTTCTCAATAACAACACCAAAACAAACATCGCTCACAAAGCAAGATGTGCAACCGTTTTGGGTGTCGGAAGAAAGTTATAAAGTAGTATTCGTAAACGGGGTTTATTCTTCGGAACTTTCTCAAAATCAGACCGATGAATTTATGATTTCTTCGTTTGAAAATATTCTAAAATCGGCAGATGCAGCTGAATTTACTTCGAAATATTTCAATCGTGAAACCCGAAAAGATGATGTTTTTACCGCCCTCAATACCGCTTTTGCCAAAGACGGAATTTGCATCTATGTTCCTAAAAGTAAAGCAGTTGAAAAACCGATAGAACTCCTTTTCCTCGCTACCGAATCCGAAAATCCGATGTGTTACCAACCCAGAAATGTGATTGAAGTAGGGGAGAATGCACAAGTAAAAATCATTGAAACGCATCATAATCTATCCTCTGAAAAAGTGCTAACAAACGCAGTTACAGAGATTTTCGTCGGTAAAAATGCTATTTTAGATTATTACAAAATCCAAAACGACAGTTTGCAATCTTCGATGATTGATAACACATATATTTCGCAAGAAAAAAATAGTAATGCTTCGGTGCATACGTTTTCTTTTGGCGGAGAGCTTACGCGAAACAATTTGAATTTTTTCCATCACGGCGAACATTTGGAGTCTACTCTTAAAGGAATTACCATTCTTTCGGGAACGCAACACGTTGATAATTATACGCTTGTAAATCACGCCGAACCTAATTGTGAAAGCCATCAAGATTATAAAGCTATTCTGTCAGACAAGAGTGCAGGCGTTTTTAACGGGAAAATTATGGTGGAAAAAATCGCTCAGAAAACCAATGCTTATCAGCAAAACGATACGATTTTGCTTTCGGAAAAGGCAACGATAAATACGAAGCCTCAACTTGAGATTTTTGCCGATGATGTAAAATGTTCGCACGGTTGTACGGTGGGAGAGCTTAACAAAGACGCTCTTTTTTACCTTCAAACGCGTGGTATTCCGAAAAAAGAAGGAGAGGCATTGCTTACATACGCTTTTGCCAACACGGTTTTAGAAAGTGTAACCATTCCTGCTCTGGAAGAACGCGTTAGTGCGATGATTTCGGATAAATTAGGAGTGAATATTTCGATGTAAATCAGATGATAATATAAGAAAATCGCTGTACTTTTCGATGTACAGCGATTTTTTTTTGATTTTATCTATCTTTAAAATAATATTTTCATAAGAAAATGCGATTTATTTCTTTCTTAAAATAGGATTAAGCTCTTCATCATTGTACATTTTCATCTGTTTATAGACTTTCATGTATTTTTTACCAGCTTTGATGTCTTCCAAAAGCTGATTGAGAGCTTCCGAGAGGTCTTTTTTCTGTTCTAATAGCACATTTAGCTTCTCTTGGCACTTCTTTTTGTGTTCTGCTGAGGCATCAGGGCGAGTTACTTCCTCTTGCATGTGATAAATTTTTAATGCAAGGATAGAAAGCCTATCGATAGCCCATGCAGGACTCTCTGTATTGATTGTCGCATTGGCAATCGGGGTTACATTTTGGTATAAATGCAAGAAATAACTATCAATATACTCTACCGTATCGGTGCGGTCTTGATTAGAAGCGTCAATTTTGCGTTTTAAATCCAATGCTTCCACAGGATTTATTTGCGGATTACGAATAATATCCTCGTAATGCCATTGCACCGTGTCAATCCAATTCTTTCGATATAATAAATGCTCTATCGAAGACGACGGATATGGATTTGTGAAAGGCTGATACACATCATCTAAAATGTGATATTTATCAATGCTTTCTTCGAAAATCTTAAAGGCTTTTTCACTAAACATAATTCAAATATTTTTTACGAATGTACGATTTATTCAGATAAAAACAAAAATTTTTATAAGAAAATAATCTTTTTACTATTGTTTTTTACAAAAAAATAGGCTTATTTATCTTACGGATTTATAAATTTTAGGGCTTTAGGGAGGCATTCTTTCCAAAATGTCCAATCGTGATACCCATTTCTACGAATATAATTATGCAAAATCCCTTTTTGGGTAAACATTTGATGTAACGAATCGTTTGAATTGATTACCAAAGAGTCTTCTGTGCCACATTCCATCGTATATCGGGGTAAATTTGCCAATTCATCGCTTGTTTTTCCCTCTAAAACGGATTGAATAAGCGGTATAGCCGAATATAAAAATCCTCCGCTCATAGAATAGGCACTTGCGAACTTGTCGCTGTATTTTAATCCAAGATAAGTAGCTCCAAATCCACCCATTGAAAGCCCTGCTATGTGTCTATTTGTTTTTTCGGATAATATTCTGTATTTGCTTTCTATCGCAGGGATAAATTCTGTGATAAAAAAGTCTTCATACCGCATTTGGTCGGTATTGTAATACATTGAATTATATCCGTTTGGACAAATGATAATCATTTCGGGACTTCCTTCGTTAATGGCTTTATCGGCGGTATTTTTTAGATTTCCATAAGTAGCCCAATGGGTATAATCTTGGTTCATTCCATGTAAAAAATACATTACAGGATATTTTTTAGTCGTATTGGAAGCATAACTTGGAGGAAAATATATCGTATATGACTGATTTCCACCTAAAATTGTGCTTGGAATGCTTTGCGTCATATCTATCGTACCTCCATTATCAATCGATTGTGGAGTTTCTGATTTTTTGCACGATATACATAGAAAAGCTACTAAAATAATATACAGTTTTCTCATTTTTTTAAGAATTTACTTTGTTTTTAGGTCATAAATATAGGATTTTATCTTATTTTATTTTCATTTTTATTGCAATTTATTTTAGTTTTTTGGATTAATCAATATAATTGTATAAAAATGATAGCATATAAGATAAAAAATATACCTCCCAATAGCTTAATATACTAATTTCGGACGGACTTTCCCAAACTTTCTAACAAAAGAGGCTGGTCTTCTAAGGCAATTTTGGCTATCGCATAGAATTCTTTTACCCATTTTTCGAGTTCGGCAAGTGCATTATTCTTGTTTTTGGTAGCCTGTTCACTTTCGCCCTTTTCTTTTAGATAAAGATGATAGGCTTGTTGGGTTTCAGTGAGTAATGTTAGCTGTTGTGCGATATATGTTTCGTCGATTTTAAGTTTTTTTAATGGCGTACGTAAGTTTTCATTAACAGAAAGCTGTTTGTAAAGCGTATCGGCATCATTTATTACTCCGCTGATGCGTGTACTTGCAACTCCTTTGAGGTTCAATGCACTAAGTGAAGCATTATCGTCTTTAAAAATTATTTTTGCTTTCTTTCTATCGGTTTGATATGCCTTTTTGAGAGCTTCATATTTCTTGCTGAATGCTTCATAAGCAAATTTTTCCTCTGTTGTTTCCGTTTTGTTGGTATCAATCTTCTGCCAAGCACTATCGTATAAGGCTTTTCCTTTGGCTATTTCAGCATCATCGTAGCCATATTCGGCTAATTCGGTTTTTAGCAAGTTGTTTTTGCTAATATTTTCAAAAATAGCACCGTATTTTTGAAACACTTCGTAAGTTATACTGTTTTTTTTCATATTTAAAATAATTTATTTGTTATTTTTTACTTTTGAATTGTTTTATAAAGGTATAATCTTTTTTGTTTTTACATCAAAATTACTATTTATTTCAATATTATTTTGTGTTTTTATATTCAAATTGTGTTCCCAATA
>JAUNHN010000103.1 GCA_030523915.1 Capnocytophaga sp.
AAACTCACAAAAAGCAATGGTAAAAAAACAAGTTTTGTTTCTCGATTAACAAGCCCCGCGATATAAAAACCTACCCCAGTCATCAAAATAGGAAGCCATTTCAACGTACGTATTTGATGCAAATTCAACACTTTAGCCAATGCCAAAAACACAACAATAGTAACTACACAAATTACCATCCCTACTGCCAAATAACCAAAAGTTCCTATTTTTTTCATAAAACCAAAATCATTTTAGGCAAAGATATGAAAACTATCACTTATTTTCATCTCTAAAAATATTTTATATGACAAAAAGTCATTTTAATTAATTTCTCATTCAATAGATTTTATTTTTTAAACAATTAAAAATAAATAATTTACACAAATCACACTTTCTGAAAAACAAAAAAATTATGTCAAAAAGTCATAAAAAAGTATATCGGTATGAAAATTGACTATACATCACCGAACACATAAAAAATGTAAGACTATGAATTTTAATAATTATACTATCAAATCACAAGAAGCCGTACAACAAGCTCAACAATTAGCTCAAAGTTACGGACATCAGGAATTACAAAACGAACACTTTTTCAAAGCTATTGAAAAGGTAGATGAAAACGTTTTACCTTTCCTTTTAAAAAAATTAAACATCAATCAGGAACAATTAAATATTGTCCTTGACAATGCACTACAAAGTTTCCCAAAAGTAAGTGGTGGCAATATGACACTTTCACGCGAAGCTGGAACAATGCTTAACGAAGCCTCTAACATCGCAAAAAAAATGAACGATGAATACGTTTCTATTGAGCATTTAATTTTGGCGATATTCAAATCGAATAGTAAAATAGGTCAGGCTCTTAAAAATCAAGGAGTTAAAGAAAAAGAATTGGAAAAAGCTATTCAAGAACTCCGCAAAGGAGAGCGTGTAACTTCCGCTTCGGCTGAGGAAACCTATAATTCGCTGAACAAATACGCCAAAAACCTCAATCAATTAGCTGATAGTGGCAAACTTGACCCTGTAATTGGTCGTGATGAGGAAATCCGCCGTGTGTTGCAAATTCTTTCTCGCCGAACCAAAAATAATCCGATGTTAGTCGGCGAACCAGGGGTCGGAAAAACGGCTATTGCCGAAGGTTTGGCTCATCGTATCGTACAAGGCGATGTACCTGAAAATCTGAAAGATAAGGTCATTTTTTCGCTTGATATGGGAGCGTTGATTGCTGGTGCGAAATACAAAGGCGAGTTTGAAGAACGATTAAAATCCGTAGTGAAAGAAGTGATTTCTTCCGAAGGAAATATCGTACTTTTCATTGATGAAATTCACACTTTGGTAGGTGCTGGAGGGGGCGAAGGGGCTATGGACGCGGCTAATATTTTGAAACCTGCGTTGGCTCGTGGCGAACTCAGAGCTATCGGTGCAACGACTTTGGACGAATATCAAAAATATTTCGAGAAAGACAAAGCCTTAGAGCGTCGTTTTCAAAAAGTTATGGTGGAAGAACCCGACACCGAAAGTGCGATTTCCATTCTGCGAGGTATCAAAGAAAAGTACGAAACGCATCATAAAGTACGCATCAAAGACGAGGCAATTATCGCCGCCGTAGAACTTTCGGAGCGGTACATCACCAACCGATTTTTACCTGATAAAGCCATCGACTTAATGGACGAAGCTGCTGCCAAATTGCGTATGGAAATCAATTCCAAACCCGAAGAATTAGATGTATTGGATAGAAAAATTATGCAGTTAGAGATTGAAATTGAGGCAATTAAGCGTGAAAACGATGAAACAAAACTAAAATCACTTTATGCCGATGTAGCAAACTTAAAAGAAGAACGAAATGACATTTTTGCCAAATGGCAGAGTGAAAAATCAGTAATTGATGAAGTACAAGCTACCAAAGAAACTATCGAAAATTACAAATTAGAAGCCGAAAGAGCCGAACGTGAAGGTGATTATGCCAAAGTAGCTGAACTTCGATACGGAAAAATCAAAGAAGCTCAAGATAAACTTGCTTCTTTACAAGAAAAATTAGATGAGACTCAAAGCAATTCGCTTATTAAAGAAGAAGTTACTGCGGAAAATATTGCTGAAGTCGTAGCCAAATGGACAGGAATTCCCGTTACCAAAATGCTACAAGGCGAACGTGAAAAACTTCTGAAATTAGAAACCGAATTACACAAACGTGTCGTAGGGCAAGAGGAAGCCATTGAAGCCATTTCCGATGCCATTCGTCGTAGCAAAGCTGGACTTCAAGACCCTAAAAAGCCTATCGGTTCGTTCCTTTTCCTTGGAACTACGGGCGTTGGGAAAACCGAACTCGCCAAAGCCCTTGCTGAATATCTGTTTGACGATGAAAACGCGATGACTCGAATCGATATGAGCGAGTATCAAGAGCGTCATTCCGTAAGCCGATTGGTAGGAGCTCCTCCTGGGTATGTGGGCTATGACGAAGGTGGGCAACTCACGGAAGCGGTGCGAAGAAGACCTTATTCCGTAGTCTTGTTGGACGAAATCGAAAAGGCTCACCCTGACACCTTTAACATCTTGTTGCAAGTGCTGGACGAAGGGCGATTGACCGACAACAAAGGTCGTACTGCCGATTTCAAAAATACGATTATTATAATGACATCTAATATCGGTAGTCATTTGATTCAAGAAAATTTCGAGAAATACGCAAATGACATAGAACGTGCCACAGAAGAAGCCAAAACCGAAGTACTACAATTGCTTAAACAAAGTGTACGCCCTGAATTTATCAATAGAATTGATGATATTGTAATGTTCACACCTCTGACCAAAAATGATATACGAAGCATTGTACGTCTACAACTACGTTCTATTATCAAAATGGTGGCTCACGAGAACATTCTATTGGACGCTACTGATGAAGCGATTGACTATCTATCGAAAAAAGGGTTTGACCCTCATTTCGGAGCAAGACCCGTAAAACGTGTTATTCAAAAAGAAGTACTAAATCGCTTGTCAAAAGAAATTCTCAGCGGAAATATACATAAAGATAGTACTATACTTTTAGATGCTTTCGATGACCAATTAGTATTCAGAAATAGCTAAAATATTTCAAAACTTTGCTAAGGTTACAGCTTTAGCAAAGTTTTTCTTTTATATCTTTCTAAATACAATTCATTGTGTTTATGGTAATTACGTGAAAAATACTTTCCTGTTCTATTCAAAAATAAACTTCTTTACAAAAATAATTTTGCGAATTAAATAAAAAAGCATAGTTTTGCTAACTACTAAAATATAAAATATGAGCGTATTAGTTAATAAAAATTCAAAAATAATCGTACAAGGATTTACAGGGAGTGAAGGAACTTTCCACGCAGAACAAATGATTGAATACGGAACAAATGTAGTGGGCGGAATTACTCCCAACAAAGGAGGACAAACCCATTTAGGGAAGCCCGTTTTCAACACCGTTAAAGAAGCCGTTAAAGCAACTGGAGCTGATGTTTCCATTATTTTCGTTCCTCCTGCTTTCGCTGCCGATGCTATTATGGAAGCTGCCGATGCTGGTATTAAAGTAATCATAACCATTACCGAAGGTATCCCTGTGGCTGATATGATTCAAGTAGCAGACTACATCAAAGGAAAAGATTGCCGTTTAGTAGGTCCTAACTGCCCTGGGGTCATTACACCAGAAGAAGCCAAAGTAGGAATTATGCCAGGTTTTATTTTCAAAAAAGGAAAAGTAGGCATCGTTTCTAAATCAGGTACTTTGACCTACGAAGCCGCCGACCAAATCGTACGACAAGGCTTAGGTATCACTACTGCTATCGGAATTGGAGGCGACCCTATCATCGGGACTACTACCAAAGAAGCCGTAGAACTCCTAATGAACGACCCCGAAACAGAATGTATCGTGATGATAGGTGAAATCGGAGGGCAATTAGAGCCTGAAGCTGCCCGTTGGATTAAAGCCAATGGCAATAAAAAGCCTGTTATCGGATTTATCGCTGGCGAAACCGCTCCCAAAGGTAGAACTATGGGACACGCTGGGGCAATCGTAGGTGGAGCAGACGATACCGCCGAAGCCAAGAAACGTATCCTGAAAGAATGTGGCATTCACGTTGTCGATTCTCCTGCAAAAATAGGCGAAAAAGTAGCCGAAGTGTTGAAAAAATAAATTTCTTCAAGTTATATTACAAAAGCAGAATTCAATAGCGAACTTCTGCTTTTTCTTTTAAGAAATAAACCTGAATGAAATATGTTTTGCAACTCCCAACCTATAAAAACACCATGCGATACATTACTCATAAGATTTGTTTTTAACAAAGCCGAAAAATAAATCCAAATTCGTAATATAAAAACATTTCATTATCATAAAATTATAATACAAAAATTCACAATCCCAAATTTGTTATTCAAATGGATTTTGTATCTTTGCCACTAATTTAAACATTCCAAACAGATGCAAGCAGATAAATCATTGCGTGTTTACGATAGCCTACTTGATTTGATAGGCAACACCCCTCTTGTCAGACTACAAAAAATCACGAAGAACCTCAAAGGACAGTTTTTTGCTAAAATAGAGGCTTTTAACGCTGGGCAATCGTCCAAAGACCGCATCGCTGCCTATATTATCGACCAAGCCGAAAAGAGTGGTTTACTAAAACCAGGCAGTACCATCGTGGAAACCAGCTCGGGCAACACAGGTTTTAGCCTTTCTATGATTGGTGCGATGAAAGGGTATCGATGTATCATCGCTATTAGCGACAAATCGTCTATGGACAAGGTAGAAATGCTTCAGGCTTTGGGGGCAGAAGTGCATTTGTGTCCGTCAAACGTAGCTCCTGACGACCCTCGCTCCTATTACGAAGTAGCCAAACGCATTCACGAGCAAACCCCGAATTCGGTATATATAAATCAGTATTTTAATGAGTTAAACATTCAAGCTCACTATCACTCCACAGGACCAGAGATTTGGAAACAAACCCAAGGCAAGGTAACCCACGTAGTGGTTTGTAGCGGAACGGGAGGAACTATCTCAGGCATCGGGCGGTATTTGAAAGAACAGAATCCGAATGTGAAAATATTGGGTGTGGACGCTTACGGCTCAGCTATTAAAAAGTATCACGAAACACGAGAGCTTGACCCAAGCGAAATCTATCCGTATAAAATCGAAGGATTGGGTAAAAATATTATCCCCACAGCAACTGATTTTGACGTAATAGACGAATTTATCAAGGTTGCCGACAAAGAAAGTGCCTTAATGGCTCGAGAAATGGCTCGTACCGAAGGACTTTTTATGGGATATACCTGCGGAGCAGCAATGCAAGCCGTAAAACAATACGCCGAATTAGGAAAGTTTGACGAAAATAGCATTGTAGTTATCTTATTCCCCGACCACGGCTCACGTTATATGAGTAAAATATACAACAACGAATGGATGAAACAACAAGGATTTTTGTAAAATAATTAAATCCATAAAAATATGAAAACATTGAATATTTCTATTTCAGAACTTGAATATGCTAAATTTGGGATAAAAGACACCAATCTGTCATTCAGTGAGTTGATTGACATCGTTTACAGAGAAATTTTGAAATCCGATTTAAAAAAAACTATTGAATTGGCTGAAAAATATAGATTATCAACAATTTCTATGGAGGATATCAACAACGAAGTAAAGGCGGTTAGGAAAAATGCAGAGATAAATACAATTTCACAATCGTAGAGACGCAAAGCATTGCGTCTCAAAGAAAAACGCAAAACATTGCATTTCACAACGTAGAGCCACAATGTCTTGTGGCTCAAAAGAAGAGACACAAAAGAAGAGACGCAATGCTTTGCGTCTCTACAAGAAAAAATAATCATTATGGAAAAATTTCAAAATAAATATCGGATTCCACCAGCAAGATTATATTGCTACGATTATTCATCGCAAGGGTTATATTTCATAACAATTTGCACAAAAGACAGAATCCCTTTTTTTGGAAATATAGAAAATGGATATATGACTCTAAATAAATTAGGAGAAGTTGTTACTGAAGAATGGTTAAAAACGCCTACTATACGTTCTGATATGAATTTAGAATTAGGAGAGTTTGTTGTTATGCCTAATCATTTTCACGGAATTATTTCTATTGGCGAAAATATGTATAATTCTGAAATACAATATAATGAGACGCAAAATTCACAGATTTTGTCTCTACGAGAATGGCAAGAAAATAAATTTCAGCCTCAAAGGAAGAATTTAGCATCAATTGTTAGAGGTTTTAAATCTGCTATAACACAATTCGCTAAGATACATAACATAGACTTTGCTTGGCAATCAAGATATTATGACAGAGTTATTAGAGATTTCAACGAATTAGAAAACATTTCTAACTACATTATAAAAAATCCAAGTAATTGGAAAAATGATGAATATATAGTATAACGTAGAGCCACAAAGCATTGTGGCTCAAAAAAAGAGACGCAAAGCATTGCGTCTCTACGAGAGGAAAAATCACATAAAATAAATAAATAAAAACAATGAAAGATTTATTTGAGAAAATCAAGGAGAATAAAGGAAATATCGGTCGTTGGGCTTCTCACGCCGAAGGGTATTATGTTTTCCCAAAATTAGAGGGAGAATTAGGTCCAAGAATGAAATTTCAGGGGAAAGAAATCCTAAATTGGAGTATCAATGACTATTTGGGCTTGGCTAATCACCCTGAAGTACGTAAAGTAGATGCCGAAACGGCAGCTGAATACGGTGCAGCTTACCCAATGGGAGCAAGAATGATGAGTGGACATACATCAATGCACGAAGAGTTAGAACGCCAGTTGGCTGATTTTACCCAAAAAGAAGCTGCGTATTTGTTAAATTTTGGGTATCAAGGAATGGTATCTATTATCGATGCGTTAGTTACGAAGAATGACGTGATTGTGTACGATGTGGATTCGCACGGATGTATTATTGACGGGGTTCGTTTGCATTTCGGTAAGCGTTTCACTTATAAGCATAACGATGAGGAAAGTTTCTTGAAAAACATCGAACGAGCTAAGAAAATCGCCGATACTACGGG
Organism: Capnocytophaga sp.; assembly: GCA_030523915.1. Lineage (GTDB taxonomy): Bacteria > Bacteroidota > Bacteroidia > Flavobacteriales > Flavobacteriaceae > Capnocytophaga. The sequence goes on from JAUNHN010000103.1 coordinate 7,017, forward strand.
CGGAGGCATCTTAGTAATTACGGAAGGCGTATTCGGAATGCGTGGACAACAAGGGATTTTGAAAGAAATATTGGCTCATAAAGAGAAATATGGTTTCCGAATTTTGGTAGACGATGCTCACGGATTTGGTACACTTGGCAAAACAGGTGCAGGAGCTGGTGAAGAGCAAGGTGTTCAAGACAAAATCGATGTTTATTTCTCTACTTTTGCCAAATCAATGGCTGGAATCGGTGCGTTTGTATCTGGGGATAAGGAAATTATCGACTATTTGAAATACAATTTGCGTTCGCAGATGTTTGCCAAAGCCTTACCGATGATATTCGTAAAAGGTTCTTTAAAACGTTTGGAAATGTTACGTACAATGCCTGAACTTAAACAAAAACTTTGGGACAATGTGAATGCCCTGCAAAACGGATTGAAGTCCCGAGGGTTCAACATTGGGGATACGAATACCTGCGTTACGCCTGTTTTCTTGGAAGGAAGCATTCCAGAGGCAATGGCAATGGTTAACGACCTGAGAGAGAACTACCGTATTTTCCTTTCGATAGTTGTGTATCCTGTAATTCCAAAAGGAATGATTTTACTACGAATGATTCCGACTGCATCGCATACGATGAAGGATATTGAAGAAACGCTGGACGCTTTTTCGGCTATCCGTACGAAATTGGAAAGCGGTCAGTACCGTGAGCAAAATGCACAACTCGCTGAGCAAATGGGACATATGTAATTTTATTATAAAAATATGGGGCGAATGATAATTTGCCCCTATTATTATTAAAAAAATATAGCACTACTTTTGATGTTATCCAAAGAATATAGAAATCTTTGTCAAGCTGAGCGAAGTCGAAGCCTTTCACTTTTATCAGTTTTTATTTTGCTTTGTATTATAAAATAAAAAAATAGAATATATACCCATTTTATTTAAGATTAGCTATATTAATAACATCAATTAAGTATTTTGAATAGCAATTTTCATATAAATTTGACAGAAAAATTAACGCTTCGATTTCGCTCAGCGTGACAAATGCCGTATCAGTCTGAGCAAAGTCGAAGATTGTTATAATATATACTCAAATCATAAATGATATAAATCAGTTTACTTTTACATT
>JAUNHN010000104.1 GCA_030523915.1 Capnocytophaga sp.
AACTCTATTTTAATCAAAAACTATTGAATTTATAAAAAATAGAATTCTATTTTAATTAAAAACTTTTAGATTTATAAAAAATAAAACTCTAAAAATTTAAAAAGTAATATGGAAAAGCTAAATACAAATCAATTAAATGCTATTCCCGAAACGATGCTCATTCCGCTTTGGGCAAAAGCTACTGAAAACAAGCGTTCTGATGCTATTTTAAAAGATGCAAAGGCAATCGAAATTATAAATAAAATAGATTATGATTTTGATAAGTTCAAAAACATAAAGTTTTCGCAAATTGGTGTTTGTATTCGGGCGAAAATCATTGATGATGAAGTGAAAAAATTTCTAACAAAGCACCCAAATGCTGTGGTTATTCAGCTTGGAGCTGGATTAGATGCCAGATACGAACGCTTGGGCTGTCCCAAAACCATTACGCATTGGTACGACTTGGATTTGCCCGAAGTGATTTCTATCCGAAAGGAAGTTCTATCGGAATCAAGCAAAAACTCTTATTTATCTATCTCACTCTTTGATTTTCAGTGGATTGAGGAAGTGAAAAAGCATAAAAAACGGGTGCTTATCCTTTGTGAAGGCGTACTTATGTATTTTTCGCCCGAAGAAGTGCGAGTTCTTTTTGAAACGATTTGCCAACAACTGGGCGAAGCCACTTTTATTTTTGATATGCTCGCTTACAAACTGCTTGGGCAAGCCAAAAAACACGATGCCGTAAAAGTTACTAAAAACAAGGCAGAATTTAAATGGACATTGCTCAACACCAAAGAAATGGAGCAATGGAATACTAAAATTCACCTAAAATCGGAATATTTTATGAGTGATTTTTACCAAAATCGCTTCCCTTTTATTTATAGAATGCTTTGTAAAATTCCATATATCTATAAAAATTATAATCAACGCATTGTTTGTTTAGAAATTCGTTGAAATTCATTGGAAATCATAATAAATTTACATAAAATGAAAAATAGATTAAGTTTTGTTGCCTGTTTGGCAATCCTCTTTGCTGTAAGTTGTAGCAAAGATAGCAAAGGAGAAACACCTACAACCGTAGGTGGAGACATTTTGGTACAAACTGCTATACCTAATGACGATGGACAAAGTGGCAGTGCGTATATCCAGTTGATAGAAAACATTGAATCGCAAACGCTTACCAATCAAAATGCGTTACCTACGGGTATGAGCATTGCACCTTTTGTTTATAAGAATTGGATATTTGCATTCCCGAATTTTTTTGGGTCAGATGCCGCTCAACTAACAAAATTTTCCCGAGAAAATGGAACACTCCAAAAAGTAGGTGCATTGCCTTTGCCAGGAGCTTCCCAAGCTACGAATATGGAAGTATTGAACGAGCAAAAAGCCTATTTGGGGCTTACAGGTCTGGGGAAAATCATCATTTTTAACCCTACCACAATGACAAAAATAAACGAAATAGACCTCAACACCTACGGCGACCCCAATCCAGAACCTACTGGAATGGTAATTCGTGATAATTTGTTATTTGTTTCGCTTGGGCAATGGAAAGCAGGTACTTGGTTGCCACAAGAAAAATCAGTAGAAATTTTGGTAATCAATACACAAACAGACCAAATAGAAAAGCACATCAAAGACACCTCCTCAGGGCTTTCATTCCCAGAAGAGCCATCAGGCAATAGAATCTTAATGGACGAAAATAAAGATATTTATATCAATTGTGCAGGTTCTTATGGTCAAGTAGATGGTTTTAGTGGAGGTATACTACGCATTAAAAATGGTACAACTGAAATAGACCCTGATTTTCTTATGAAATTTGATGATATTACTGTACCTGATGCACCTGGCAAAATAGCATATATGAGAACCTCTCGTTACATCAAAAACGGAATTACTTACAGCTACGCAGCCATACAAGAATATGCACCAGGGAAACCTATAAGCCCAATGTTGCCTATTGCTGCTCCTGTAAAAGTAGATTTAAAAAACAAAAAAATTACACTCATCAAAGAAATTCCCGTAACAATAGCTTATTCCACAGGAATAGGAGTTTATAAAGATAATACACTTCTTTTCGGGTCGATGAATGCCAATGCCAAAGGTTTTTATACCTACGACCTTACCACAGGTAAAGTAAGCTCCGAACCTATTATCAAAGTAGAAGGCTATCCGCAATATTTCTACTGGTTTGGAAATTAAAATTTTCTTGATGAAAAAATTATCACGCTGATTTTGTAGAAGAAATCAGCGTGATTTTTTATTTTACAGCGTGTTTAAGTTCGTCTTTTGCAGGAGATGCTTTTTTAAACATTAAAAAGCGGTAATGCTAATAAAAAGTATGTCAGGCTGAGCGAAGTCGAAGCCTAATAAACATAAGGCTTCGACTTCGCTCAGCCTGACAGAATAAATGCTGTTTCGCTTGCATCATATTTTTACAACACCTGTAAAAAGGCAAATGGTTTTCGGATTTTTAGATAATTCGGGTTATTTTGATTTTGGTAGGCTTCTCGTTCAAAAATAATGTTATAATAGGCTTTTTGCCAATTTTGGTATTTTATATATTTGATAAGAAAATCAAGGCTATACCATAGGAAAAAGAAAATTATCAACAATTCTTTTTGCTGTTGCAGATGAATTTTTTCGTGGTTTATGAAATCAGGATTTTTTAAATATTCTTTTTTTGATACGAAAATAAAAGGAAACAACGCTATCCCTGAATAACCTTTTGGAACAAATAACCGATTGATGATAATCTTCATACACAGAATTTAAGATTACAAAGAAATAAAATAATTCTGTGAAAGAAAATAAATTCTTTAAAAAAAGAAACTATTTTAAGCATAAAATTTATTACTTTTGCGTTGGTAAAATTCCTACCAAAGTTTGTCGTATCATGAAAAAAATAGAAAAGGTTTCGATTTTATTTGCTGAAATTAACGAGCTTTTGATTTCAAGTGGAGCCAATACGCGTAGAGTTTTGCGAAATGTGGAACGCATCGCTAATGCACTTGATTACCATTGTGAGATTTTCTATTCGCATTCGGCTGTGATTTTGACCGTTTATGACAAAAAAACGAATGAAAAAGAGACCATCGTGCGTAGTATTCCACATCACGGCGTTAATTTCAATACAATTTCCGAGATTAGTATTCTTTCGTGGCAAGTAGTCGAGCAAAAATTATCGGTAGAGGAAATTGAAAAAGAAATAGCGATTATTAAAAACAAACCGCATTATAATATGTATTTGATGTGGTTTTTCGTGGCGATTGCAGGAGGAGCTTTGGCTTATATTTTCGGTGGGAAAAACGGAAATTACACAGAGTTTGGGATTTCATTTGTTGCTACTTTCGTAGGATTGGCAGGGCGACGCGTATTACAGCTTAGGAAGTTCAATCCGTATATATGTTGGGCGTGGGCGGCTTTTTTGTCGGTTTCGGTAGTGAATATCTTCCGATGGTTCGGTGTGGAACAATATGGCAATGCGTTGGCAGCTTGCGTATTGTGGCTGATACCAGGGGTTCCGCTTATCAACGGATTTATTGATTTTCTTACAGGCAATGTAGTTTCAGGAGGAGCCAAAATAGCTCACGCAGCGGTATTGGTTTTTATGGTTGCTTTGGGTTTCTATGTTTCATTATTTTTGTTTGGGTATGAGCTTCTTTGATGTTTTTTTGGAACTTTCGGAACGTATATTTTGGTCGATGTGGGTTTCTATTGGTTTTGCTTTGTTATTTAACACTCCTCGTAGAGCTTTGTGGATAACGGGCGTTTTGGGAGGCATCGGTTGGGGGATAAAGTTTGTGTTACTCAATACGATATTGAAGGAACAGATAGTGATTTGTTCTTTTTTGGGAGCTTGTTCAGTTGGTTTTTTAGGAGTTTATTTTGCACATCGAGTGCATACGCCTCCTGTGGTTTTTACCATTCCAGCAGTAATTAATATGGTTCCTGGAAAATACGGATACGAGTTTATGATGGGGCTTATCAAAATAGTAACTATACAAAACGAAAACCAGCAAGATATGGTAAATATTTATGAAACTATTAAACTGGGATTACAAACTGGATTTATAACCTTGAGCCTTGCTTTTGGGGTTATTGCCCCGATGTTACTTTTCAATACATATACCGTCAAAGGAAAAGACTTGAATAAATTTATAGTCAGAAAATTAAAAAGAAAACCCGAAAATAATTCTTAATATCAAATAAATTTATGTGGAACTCTAATTTTTTGAATACATACGGAAATCAAATTATTGCTACGATAATCACGTTAGTTGCCTCTCTTATAATTCGTTTTGCAACAGATTATATCATTAAGAAATTCGCCAAAAAATCAAGTCTTTCAGCAGCTCGGACTAATTTGGTTAAAAGCTATATCGATTATTTAATTTCTTTACTGGCTACCGTACTATTAATATCGATTTGGGGAATAAAACGAGAGCAATTATTCCTATTCATTTCCTCTGTGCTTACGGTAATTGGGGTTGCTTTTTTTGCACAATGGTCTATTTTGAGCAATATTACGGCAGGAATCATTATGTTCTTTTCATTTCCGTTCAATATAGGAGACAAAATCAAAATAATGGACAAAGATTTTCCCATTGAAGCCGAAATTACAAACATAAAATCATTTTACACACTCCTAACTACCGACGAGGGCGAGGAAATTCTACTGCCTAATAATCTCCTACTTCAAAAAGGTATTGTGATACTTAACAAAAAGTAATAAAAACCCTCGCCAAAGTTTCAAACTTTGGCGAGGGTTAAGAGCCTCGACACGCAATTTTTTTAAAAAACAATCGTCTGTCGGTGCTACCGATCGCCCCACCTTATCGTTGATTATCAAACCTATATTTCAGCGTAAAACCTACAAAAGGCTTATACACAATATGCGTGATGCTGTTAAAATTTTCGCCTGTGTTTTTGGCGGTGTAGCGGTAGGTGTCCAAGATGTTGTTCCCGTAGAGACTCGCCTGCCATTTGCCGTTTTTCCAACTTTTGGTCAGCGAGGCGTGGGCAAGGAAAATCCCCTCTTGCTCTATCTGCAAACCCGTTGTGGGCGACTGATAACTCGCATTGAGCCGCAACGAAATATCAAACGGAAGTTTAAAAGTCTGGTTCAGCTTTGCCGTGTATCGCCATTGCTTGTAGTGGTAGGCTTTGCCGTCCGCCGAGAGGTCTTGGTCGTACAGAAACGCTGAAAACGAACTATTTACATTCCACCACTTAAAAATATCCACGCCACCCATCAGCTCCGAGCCTATCGCCCACGCCTCGCCTACATTTTCACGCGTAGTAAGCAAAATATTATCGCGGAGAATTCGGCTAAAATTATTCATTATGTCGGTTTCGTTTCGGGCAAAAACTTCCAAAGAAACAAAATCCTTCCCCCACGAATTTTTGTACATCAGCTCGTAGGAATTGGTATAACTCGGCAACAATCGGCTGTTTCCCGTAGAAAATCCGTACCTATCGTCCCAAACAAACATCGGAATCAAAGTCATATAAGACGGACGATTGATGCGACGGCTGTAATTCAACGCCAACTGGCTATCTTTCGTAAAACTATACAAAAAATGAGCCGAAGGAAACCAATCCGTAAAGGTGTTTTGGTACAAATCCGTGTGGCGAACCCCTGCCGAATCGTCAAACGAATACGAAATATCGCGAACCGTCTGCTCGGCACGCAAACCGAGTTTGTACTCAAATTTTCCGAACGAACTCTTAAAGGTCAAATATCCTGCGTAAATGTTTTGCATATAGTCAATAAGCTGATTTTTAGCCACATCGGGCGAAGTTTGCGTAATTTCATCACCGCTAAAATAGCCACTTTCGGCAGTAACCTCTGGAATATGGTCGGTCTCGAAGCTAAGCCCTGCTTCCAGCGAACTTTTTTCCGTTAAAGGCAATTCGTAATCAATATTGGTGGCTGTCCAAACCTCGTCTTTTTCAAAACTTTTATTTCCGAAAGTAAAATTTTCGGTATTGCTAATAAGCTGATTTTTATTGTATTGGGTGGCTCCTCCTACGAAAATCGTGTAATCGGACATTATTTTCAGAAAATGCGTTTTGTCTTTATTGAAAAAATGATTGTATTCCAATACTGCCGAAAGTGGCTGATAAGTAAAATGATATTGATTATCAAACAGAAGATTTTCGGTAGAAATCAAATTGTTATTGGCATCAAACAGGTTTTCGGTGGTTCTGTATTTTGAAAATCGGTCTTCTTTTCTTCGTATCGGCTCGTAATTTATGCTAAAATCGATGAAATCTCTGTCGCTAAGGTCGTAATTAAAGCCAAATTCCAGACGAGAGGCTTTGTATATGCCATCAAATTCGCTATTTTGCAAGGTTTGGAAGCGTTGCCCACTCGGATTTTGCACAATATAAGTATTTTCGGTAGTGTAGTCCAGCCAAACATTGTTTTGGTAATAACCAGACGCGTGCCAACCGCCTCGCTTTCCTTTTTTATCCACCGAAAAGGAAAAATTATGCGTTCCTCGTGTGGTAAGTTGCGTACTGAGGTCTATGGCATAGCCTTGTAATCGGTTCTTTTTCAGCACCACACGAATGATTCCCGCCGTTCCCGAAGCACTGTATTTGGCAGACGGATTGGTGATGATGTCAATTTTTTCAATCTGAGACGCATTCAGGGTGCGGAGGCGTTCCTGTCCGTCGTGAGCGATGATTCCGTTGATATAAACGGTAAAAGTACCGCCCTCGCGATAGATAACTTTGCCTTCTTCGGTTACTTGCAGCGAGGGAATGTTGGTGAGCAGGTCAATGGCGGTCTGAGCATCGGGAAAAGCGGCTGCGTTAATGGTTTTTCTATCCACCTGATAGGAAAAAGCGGCTTTTTTACCCTGAACGACCACGCCTTCTATCTGCTGAGCGACCATTTTGAGGTGAAAGTCGCCCAAATCTATTTTTTCGGTGTTGATTTCCAGCGTTCGGCTGATGGTTTCGTACCCCACGAAGCTAATTTTGAGCGTATAGCTTCCAAAAGGCAGATTTTTGAGGGTAAATTTACCTTTTTCGTCCGAGATAACGCCATTTGTAGTGGGTTTTTCGCCTTGCGTAACAGTTATAGAAATTTCGGCATAAGGCAAGGCTTGGTTGCTCTCAGCGTCTAAAATTCGCCCCGAAACCGCCCCCATCTGAGCGTACATAACGGAACTAAAAAACAAGAATACATACAAAATTGGGTTCATAGATAATTATTTTTTAGTGTAAATTGCAATTCTTCCGAGCTAATGTTTCAGCATGTTTTGCTATTCTTTATGGATAGAGGTTACAAATTTACAAAAAATTATCGTTGAATGAATTGTAATTGGGGTGAAATTATAAAAAGTTGTTTGAATTATTTTATAACGCGAACTTTGTTTAAAATAGAGACGCAAGGCATTGTGTCTCTACGAGGCATTGCAAACTTATAAATAACAGATTTCAAATAACTCGCGAAACAATTTCTAATTGAGTAAAACCCAATTTGCTTTTGTGGATATTGTAAAATAAAAAATTATTTTTCCTAAAAATGTGATTTGGGTCATGTAAAATTTTACAAAGGCTGTTTCACGAGTGAAACAATAAAAATTATTTTTTACATGAGCTGTTTCATTGGTGATTTAATACAAATAAAATTTTATAAAGATTGTTTTACAAGTGAAACAACAGAAATTATTTTTTATACAAGCTGTTTCACTAATGAAATGATAAAAATTATTTTTTACATGAGTTGTTTCATGAGTGATTTTAGCTATGTAAAATTATATTTTGATTGTAAAATAAATTTTGGGCTTTGTATAATGATTTATTTAAAAGCTGTTTGAGTTATTTATAACCGCAGAAACGTAATGTATTATATCTTGTTTTCTTCTTGTAGAGACGCAATGTTTTGCGTCTTTTCATTCTTTTGAGCCACAAGCATTGTGGCTCTACAAATGTAAAATATTAAAAAAAAATAGTTTTTATCAAATTTATAACTTCAACGAATTTATATTGCAAAATAATTCAAACAAGGTCTTAATGCTTCGACTTCGCTCAGCATGACAAGTAAGATTTTGTTAATGTAATCGAAATTAAAAGATGATAAACAATTTCTGTCAGCCTGAGCGAAGTCGAAGG
>JAUNHN010000105.1 GCA_030523915.1 Capnocytophaga sp.
GAAATAGCTTTTCCTTTTTTAGTTTGGTTTAAACAAACAAAATTTTGGATTTTTTTAGGAGGTGTTTTTCTGCACATTGGAATTTGGATATTCATGAGAATTGATAATTTCTCATGGGTTATGTTATCGACTTATTTTGTTTTTATTACAAATGAGGAATTTCGTAGTTTTCAAAGTAAAAAAATAAGAGTATTTATAGACGGTTGGTGTCCAATATGTAGGAAGTTTGGAGATAAAATAAAAAAAGTTGATTTATTTAATTTGATTATAATAGAGGATATTAGGAGTTCAAAAGTTCCAAATATAGAATTTAGAAATAAAGGTTTATTGTCAATGGCTTCTATTGATGATAAAGGGAAGTCTTCATTTGGGTTTGATTCTATTTTTAAAATAGCTGTTAGAATTCCTATTCTTTGGTTAACAATTCCCATTCTCTTAATATTTAAATTAACTAAAATTGGAAATTATGTGTATAATGAATTGGCTATTAAACGAGCTATAATACCAATTCATTGTGACGACAATTGTGAAATTAAATCTTCTTAGATTATGAATTATATTATTATAATATTGATGTTCTCAATTAATTATTTAATTTGGAAATATCTATTGAATAAGACATTGAAAAAAATATTTAGATTATCTTTTCCATTAGAGATATTTTTTTCCTTATGTATTTTCTTGTATATACCATATAGTATTTGTTTGATTGTACTAAATTATTTTAAACTCCCTAATGATGTGATGTCCAATGTAAAGGTAGTTTTTGGAATTGTTTTTATTTCTTTTTTAACTTATAATAATTTGAAAAATGAAAAAGTATAATGAAATATTTTAATCAATACTTACAGCTGGAATAATATGTGGATTGGCAACTTTTGTTTTAAATTTTATTACTGTTTCGTATTGGCAGAGAGATGGATTTGATTTTTTAGAAGTTGCTCTAATGACAATAATAGCTAGTTTTTTTTTGTTTATTTTTACTTTATTATCTAATACATATTTTTTGAATAAAGGGATTAGAGATGTAATCAAATCAAATTCATATATGATTAAAAGAGTGTACCTAGTAATATTGTCATTAATCATAGCTATGATAACATTTCTAATATTGGAAACAATATTTTTTGTCATTGATGGTTCAATATCTCGGGATTATGCTAATATGTTAGAAAACATGGCTGAAAAAAATGGAGATACTTTGCTTGGTATTGAAGAATTTAGAAATATACCTTTTGGATTCCAAAATGCTATTTTAACTTTTGCTATTGGTTTAATTGCAGCATTTTTTTCCTTAGTTTTCATTAAAAAGGATGGTAAATTTTTTAAAAATGAAAATAGTTGGAGGTGATATGTAGTTAGGAGCGTTCAAAGCAATACAATTTTTGTCTTTGTAAATGATTGGTATTATGAGTTTTAAGTGCAAGTGCAAAATCAGAAAACTTTTGTTTTTTTATTACAAATGACGAGTTTGTTAAAATCAAATTTTGATATAATAAAATTTGATTTTAACCATATTATACAACACTTCGCTAAATATATAAAAATACATAGCGAAGTGTTACAAAGAAAACTACCTCCAAAAAATCCGATTACTTGTTGGGATTTGGTCATTGCCATTGGTAACCCATATTACGCCGCTGTTTTGGTCGTCGAGGTTGTAGGTTTTGCCGTCTATGGGAATAATGGCTAAGTATCCATAACCACCGCCCACAGCACTTGTCCACCAATCACCATTGGGGTCGTGATAGCTCAGAGGCATACCCAGTTGGGACAATCCTTGAAAGGCGATGTAGTTGCCATCGGGCGAAAAAGTAGGTCTGAACTCACCTTCGGCTCTTGAATACCCAGGGGTTTGCGAAGTGGTGAGTTGGGTTAGCCCCGTGCCGTCTAAGTTCATCAGCCACAGGTGTTTATCCGTACGCCGAGCCACCATTTTTGTCGCTTGTGGATTGATTGTCAGGTCGGTTACATCTTCGTAAAAATCAAAAATTTTACTTGCCGAAGTGTAAGGTGAAGAACTTTTGTAAAGCGACCTACCTCGCAGAAAATAAAGGTCTCCGTTGGCTACAAATGTAGCATTATCATCGGACAAACTGCCACTACCCACAGCCAATGGGCGTTCCGTTTTGGAGGCAACTTCCACAATATCAATGGGCGAAGACGATGACGAAACCGCAGGAAAAGCAGCCACATATTTCTTATCAGGCGACACCAAAAAATGAGGAATTTCTACGCCATAAGGCTCGTATTCATAATCAAATTCGTTATTTGTGTCAAAATCTTCCCGATTGTTTAACGAAGTGTAACTTGTTGATTTAAAAACAATTCGGTCAATGCCTACTCTGGCAGGATTGGTTTCTACCGAAAAAACATACGTTTGTCCATCGAGAGAAACATCGTTCAAGCCATTTAGCCAAGAACCGCGTCCGCTATCGTGAATTTTGGTTACATTGCCATTGTTCAGATTGATAGAACTGATGTCTCCCGCAAAATAGGTGTAAATCGTACCACCACTTCCTACGCCTTGTATGCCTCCGTCATCGCCCTTAGAACAAGCTGTGGCAACAAGCGAAAGCAGAACGCTACTCACTATAAATCGCTTATAATTAGCGAATTGTGAAATTTGTTTAATAATTGTCTTTTTTATTTTTATTTATTTTAAAGATTTCTTCTGTGCAAAGATAGAAAAAAATCTCTTCTACTTACATTCGTGATTCAAAAATTTGTAATTATCTTTGCCGTTGATTTATACGAAAAAGATTATGGCAGTACAAAAACCAAGCATTCCGAAGGGAACACGCGATTTTTCACCTACGGAATTGGCAAAACGCTACTTTATTATTGATAAAATTAGAAAAGAATTTACCAAATTTGGGTTTCAACCCATTGAAACTCCGAGTTTTGAGAATTACGATACCCTTATGGGCAAATATGGAGAAGAAGGCGACCGACTGATTTTTAAAATCCTAAATTCGGGAAATTTTGCTGAAAAAGTGAACGCTACCGATTGGGAAACGAAAAACGTAGCAAAACTGACCCCTCAGATTTCAGAAAAGGCGTTGCGGTATGATTTGACCGTGCCTTTTGCTCGTTATGTGGTACAAAATCAGAACGATATTACTTTTCCGTTCAAACGCTATCAAATACAACCCGTGTGGCGTGCCGACCGACCGCAAAAAGGGCGTTTTCGCGAGTTTTACCAATGCGATGCCGATGTGGTAGGAAGCAACAGCCTTTGGCAGGAAGTGGAATTCGTTCAGCTTTATGATGCCGTTTTCACGCAGTTGAATTTAAAAGGTGTTACCATAAAAATCAATAATCGCAAGATTTTGAGCGGTTTTGCCGAAGTTATTGGCGAAAGCGAAAAACTCATCGACTTCACCGTAGCGTTGGATAAGTTGGACAAAATAGGGCAAGAAGGCGTTGTCAATGAAATGCTTTCCAAAGGAATTTCAGCCCAAGCGATTGAAAAAATACAACCTATTTTCGCCCTTAACGGAAATTTTTCACAAAAAATAACCACTTTAAAAGATATTTTACAAACCTCCGAAGTAGGTAAAAAAGGCATTGAAGAACTCGAATTTATCGAAAAAGCGATTACAGCATTGCCCTTGCAAACCGCCATTTTGGATTTGGACGTAACGTTGGCTCGTGGGCTGAACTATTATACGGGGGCGATTTTTGAGGTTGCAGCCCCGAAGGAAGTCAGTATGGGGTCTATCGGTGGAGGCGGTCGGTATGATGATTTGACCAGTATTTTTGGGCTGAAAGGCATCAGCGGTGTAGGGATTTCATTTGGCTTAGACCGTATTTGTTTGGTAATGGAAGAACTCAGTTTGTTTCCGTCCGAAATTAGCGATACAATCGATGTGCTGTGTATCAACTTCGGTGAGCGAGAGGCATTGCAAAGTCTGAAATTAGTACAACAGCTCCGCAGCTTAGGACTAAAATCCGAACTCTACCCCGATAGTGCCAAGATGAAAAAACAAATGGACTATGCCAACAAACGCAACATTCCGTATGTGGTAATCATCGGAGAGTCCGAGCTTGAAAAAGGTACGTTCGTGCTGAAAAATATGCAAACAGGTCAGCAAGATGAATATCAGTTATCAGAAGTACATCAAAAAATGTTTTCGTAGAAAAATACCGATAAGTGTTTTATAGTAAAAGAAAAGGCATTATTATTTAGTTGTTTAACGATTAATAATGCCTTTTTTGTATTTATTATTTTCCTTATTTCACTTTTTTAATCATTAATTTACCGAAAGACTTTGCCGTTTTCTCAAAACCTTCACCGATGCGTGATTCATCATTAAAGTTACTTCCCCATTGGTCTCCTGGGGCATCAATTGCTTTTACTTCGTAAAGTACATTGTTTTTATTTTGAGTTTCTACTATTTTAAGAGTTGTAGTAACTTTGGCAGGTTGTTTCATAATACCAGCATCCCAACCAGGGTATATCCATACAGCATCAACGATAAGTGTATATTTGCGAGAGGCATCAGAGGGTTGTTTGAAAGCAATACCTCTTTCTTCAGTAATGGTATGGTCTAAGAGTTTCAGAAAATTAGGTTCCCAGATACTTTCTTTGGCTACTTTCCAGCTTTTTACCCAATAGTCGCCTTCGTTTTGTCTTTTCTTGTTAAGATATTGTATTCTATCGGCGATGTACTCTTCTTCTGTGAGGTTTTCTTTCATTAGGCGGAGGTTATTATATGTGAATTCAATATTCACTTCTGTTTGTCCGCTTAGTACAGAAAGGTCTCCTTTTTCATCTTTGAATTTCTGTGCGTGTGCCACTATACTTATAAGTAGTAGCATCAATGTAATGTTCCGTTTACTCATAATAGCTAAAATTTTAAAAATTATTATTTTACTTTATTAACAATATCTATTCATTTTCTTATTTAATTACCATTCTTTTTGCGTTTGTCTACAAATCGGATAGGTTTTCTACTTCCAGAGGGATATATTTGCTTTTCCAAAATATCAATATTATGAAATTCTATCTTAGGGACAACACGAATTTTCGCCCTGAAATGATTACTGATGCTTTCTTTTAGGAACTCCGTAGGGGTGTGAGTTCCTATTTTGATGAGTATTTCATCGGTAAGGATTTCATTGGTATTTATTTCTATAATGTAATTTTCTATTTGGTCAAAGCAAGAAAGCAAATCCATAAGTACGGGCGGATATAATGTAGTCCCTTTGTATTTTATCATTTGAAGTTTTCTACCTAAAACTGGGCTAATACGCTGTGTATTACGTCCGCAATTGCAAGGAGTATCGTGCATTGATACGATGTCCCCTGTGCGGAATCTAAGTAATGGCATAGCTTCAATGCCTAATGTGGTAACGGTAAGCTCACCACATTCTCCATTGGGTACAGCATTTCCGTTATCGTCAAGTACTTCGGTGATGATGAGTTCAGGGTGATGATGTCCGCCTTGCTGGTATTGGCATTCGGTAAATGTTGTACTCATTTCGGTAGAAGCATAAGTGGAATAAAGTTTTATGTTTTTCCATTTCTCCATAATCTTTTCAGTAAGCAAACTTGGGCTGAAATCTTGGAGGCGTAACGATTCCCCAATGCAAATGATTCCTTCCACAGAAGAGGACTGATAGTCTATCCCATTTTTCTCGGCATACTCAATCATCTTTAATAGGAACGAAGGCACTGCAATAAGATATTTGGGCTGATAGGTAGCAATCGAATCCCATTGAAGCTCTGGAATACCTGCCCCAACGCGTACAATACTCGCTCCGAGTTTCCGAATACCTAAGAAGTAAGCTAATCCTGCCATAAATCTGCGGTCAATGGTGGTCATCAGCTGTACTACATCGCCTTTTTTGATACCTGCACAGCTTAGGGAAATGGCTTCATTGTATGCCAAACGTTCCAAATCGTTATCGGTCAAGCCAAATGTAACAGGAGTTCCTAACGTCCCCGAAGTGGTTGCATAGTCCACAATATTTTCTTTCGGCACACACCTAAACGCATCGTTGTATTTTTGCAAATCATCTTTGGTAGTGGTAGGTAATAAGCACAAGTCTTTTATAGTTTGTATCTGTTCTATATCAATATTATGCTCCTTAAATACACGCTGATAGTAAGGCGAATGCTCTTTGAGATATTTGAGTAATTCTCTTAATTTTTCCTCTTGTAGCTTTAGGATTTCTTCTTTTGATTTTAGTTCTATTGCTGGTATCATTTGCTACTGATTTTGTTTCTTTTTTGATTTTCGTGCGTAGTCTTGGATAGTTTTTTTTATTTTAGTATACGGAATTTCTTTGGATAAAGCTATTTCAAAATACTTCAATGCCTCTGTATAGTCTCCTTGCTGATAGTACGATTTGCCTACGATGTAGTATCCTTTCCAATAGTTGGGATTAAGAGCTATTACAGAGGTCAAATCCTCTGTTGAAGTAGCTAACTTTTGTTGCAAGTTTGATTCTATTTTGCGTTCTAATAAGCGATATTTTTCATAATCGGAATAGTCTTTTGTACTAAGAAAATCCGATTTAGGAAGTACTAAACTATCAACTACGTGTGAGTGATATAGTTTTTTAGTATCATTACTAAATATTTCTTTTAGGTCAAAGGCTATAAATTCGCCCAATTGGTATGGATGCGTAGAGGTGTAAACCAATTTATCTTCGGGCTGAAATATAATAGCGTGATGGGCTAAGAGCTGATTGAGTGATTTTTCATTTCCGTATCCGATGTTATTGCCATTTAGCCCCTCTGTGGTGCGTAATAGTGTAGCCATTTTAAGAGGTGTAAGAGCTTCATTACTACTTAGTAGCTCTTGTATTTTCTCAAAACGATAAGCCGAATGGCTTTCCGCTATATGCTTTTGGTTGCGTTTGTCTTTCTGAAATGCTTTACTCTGAAAGTGATTGGCACAAATAAGGCTTGTGCTGTTGCTTACCTCGTAGAGGTCTATTTTCTTGGGTGAAATTTCAATCAGTATCGCTTTGCCGTCTTTGGCACTCCCTATCATTATTGCTTCCGACACGAATACTTTATGACTACGAGCAATAGCCACAGCCTCTTCTATCGTTGAAGCATACTGAAGTATTTCACGGCATAATAAAGAAATCGGGGTACGGGCTTTGAGTGGAATGGTAGATTTACCTGCATTAATGGTAACAGTAAGCCCTGCAAGGTTCATACCCGAAAGTACCCCTATCATTCCTCCCCACGAATAAGATACAAACGGAATTCCTTCACTTGGGCGGACAAACCGAATGAGTTTCTCAGTAGCAAAATCATCAGAAAGGTAAAAATCAAAATTGCGACCTATGAGTAACTTCCCGTCTGCCGAATTTTTACCCCAAACCGCCACAGACGAGCAACCTACAAGCATCAAATCCTGCAAAGCGTGTCCTATATCGTGTGCCGAATGCAAGTAAAGGCTTCGCTCGTAGGCAGGTGCTACATAGTTGTACACCGTATCTGCATATTTTGACTGCCCAAATAGCTCCACCCGATACGGTTCGATGATATTTTCATTAATATCTCTGTTGAACCATTTTAGGAATTTGTGTATAAAACGCTGTTTTTTTGCTGAGGGGACAAAGGTTTTTAGCTTTTCAAAGAAAATACTATCCTGTCTATGGTAGAGTTTTTGTGTCAATGCCCCCGAATTAAGCCCTAACTGATAAGGGTTTCCTGATAAATAAGCCTCCCAAATGCCATATTTGTTACGTAAAAGATAATTTTCATCATAATAAGATAACGAATCCGACAAGCGGACTACCTTTGGCATCTGCACATTATAGGCAGACACATCGGGGGGAAGCATTTTTTTTGATGAAACTCCACACGATGTGATAACTAAACATACTATGATAAAGATATATTTCATTTATTCAGTAAGCTATATAGGTGCTTTGTATTGTTACAATTGACTTTCCCTACGTAGGGAAAATATATATAATTGATATTTTATTACTTTCCCTGTTTAGGGAAATTTTTATTTTATTATTTGTTGTAATTTTCCCTACATAGGGAAAGATG
>JAUNHN010000106.1 GCA_030523915.1 Capnocytophaga sp.
TACATACAAAATCAAGTAATTGAATACATATGCGTATATGTATGTATCTATATGTATATTTCTGTAAATAGGTGTTTTTTCATTTAAGTACTTATCCAAATATTTACATACACAAACAAGCAAATAAGTGTGTAAGTATATATACTTGCAGATAATTACATAGCTCTTGTCATATTTGTTTATGTATGTACATAGGTAATTATGTTGGTACATTTGTACATAGCTATGTAGCTACCTCTGTATGTGCCTACAAAGGAACATACATCATTACACACCTATTTATACAAGGAAGTTTTTGGCATTATAAGGCATTCAATGGCAAGGAATGATATACCCATTAAGTGACTGAAATTCGGTTGTTTTGCACAAAAACAAAAGACAATGATTTTGGACGGATTTTCTTTCTTTTTTAAAGCTGACTTTAATACGACCGATAGGGAGTATTTTCTATTCACCCGAACAGAGCAAGTTGTGTTTTGAGGCACTCGCAGGCGTATTAGTACCTCAAAACCACTTGTCCTTGCAGGAAGCCTAAAACCCCTCCAAAGTCGTGGTTTTATTTAACTTACTACTGAATTTATGAAGGATACTTTGAACACTAAAAACACCCATTATCCTCGCAATAATGGACGCAATAAGAAATTAAATCCGATTACACATCGGTACGTGTTTCGGTTAAATGATGAAGATAACGCCAAATTTCTTTCCTTATTTGAACAGTCGGGAATGAAAATCAAAGCACATTTTATCACTTCGGTATTGTTTTCAAAAGAAATCAAAAGTGTAAAAATCGATAAATCGGTAATGGATTTTTATATCAAACTGACCGAATTTTATGGACAATTTCGAGCTGTGGGAGTGAATTACAACCAAATTGTTAAGATACTATACCGTAATTTTTCCGAAAAAAAAGCTGCTGCCTATCTGTTTAAAATCGAAAAACAAACAGCTGAATTGGTGGCTATCTGCAAAGAAATTATGGCTATTTCGCAACAATTAGAACAACATATTACTGAAAAAAACACAAAAAATGGTAGCTAAAATACATCGAGGAAGTCATCTTTTGGGAGTGCTTCTATACAATCATAACAAATTGGACAAGGGAGAAGCTACGATTTTAGATACTCAAAACATCATTCAATCCGTTAGTGGACATATAGGAACAGTAGAAATTACCCGTTCGTTTGCTCCGTATTTGGTTGCCAATCAAAAAACCGAAAAACCGATTTTGCACATATCCCTTAATCCCGACCCTAACGACCATTTATCTGATGAGGGTTTTGTAAAAATAGCTCAACAATATATGCACGAAATGGGGTTTGGCAAGCAACCGTATGTGGTGTATAAGCATTCTGATATTGAAAGGGAGCATATTCATATCGTATCGCTTGGCATTGATGAAAACGGTAAAAAAATCAATGATTCCCTTGAGAAAATTCGCTCAATGAACGTATGTAGAAACCTTGAAAATAAGTTTGGATTGACCTCTGCGGTTGTTAATGAAAAAGAAACAACATTGCGAAATTCACCAGATATTTTAGATGAAACGCAACGAAAACGCATTGCGGTGGATTATCGACAGCATCAAGTGAAGAACCAAATAGCGTTGGCGGTTAGGCAAATAATAAAAAACTATCAGTTTCAATCTTTTGGGGAATATACGGCTTTACTTAGCAGGTTCAATGTGGGAGTTGAAAAAGTAGCTGGTGAGCTACACGGAGTTGCCAAAAAAGGATTGGTCTATTTTGCTTTGGATGAAAATGGCAATAAAGCAAGTCAGCCTTTCAAAGCCTCCAAAATGGGAAAAACATTCGGAGCTGCGTATTTGGAAAAACAATTCCAAAAACATCTGAATTTTCATAAAGCACAAGATACTGATTTTCTGAAAGGAGAAATTTTAAATGCTCAACATTCCACTCAAAATACAGAGGATTTTGTAAAAATGTTAAACACAAAAAATATAGATGTTGTCATACGAAAAAATCCACAAGGACGGTTATACGGAATTACATTCATTGACCATAATTCACATTGTGTGTATAACGGCTCTCGCCTTGGAAAAGTCTTTTCTGCCAATAATTTTGATTTGTGGGTAAAACAAGGGACAAGTAACAAGGAGCAAGAACCAAGTATCAAGAGCCAAGTCACAAGGAACAAGGAGCAAGTGTCAAAAAAATTAAAAGACAAAAATGGTTTAGATGAAAAAAATATTTCCTTTTCAACGGATTTTCATTATGAAAAATACCAAAGCGATTTTGGAGCGGATTCGGCTCTGAATAGTTTTTTGAATTTGTTTTCGTTTGGCACACAAGCCGTTGATTACGAAGAAGAAACTTTTATCCGACAGATGCAACAAAAACACAAAAAGAAAACCAAAAAGATTTCGTCTTAAATTTTTATTTTTTTACATAATCAATCTTTAAATCTTTAAATAAAAAATAAAAAAAATGCAGAACGATGATGATTTAAGAGCTCTTGCCAAGATTATGGCATTTATGCGAGCGGTAAGTATTTTGATTGTGCTAATGCACCTATATTGGTATTGCTATGGCTTTTTCCAAGCCGAAAAATGGATTCTGAATGTGGTGGATAGAATCCTAACCAATTTTCAACGCACAGCTGGACTTTTTTCGCATCCGCTTTATACCAAATGTTTTGCTCTTGTACTACTGGCACTGAGCTGTTTGGGAACAAAAGGCGTGAAAAATGAGAAAATCACCTGGCGGAAAATTTACATTGCTTTGGTAGTGGGAGTTTTGTTTTTCTTTGGTAACTTTTGGATTTTATATCTAAAAGTTCCTGCTACATTGGTTGCTTTTTTCTATATTTTGACCATAACTATCGGATATATCGGATTGCTAATGGCAGGTTCGTGGATGAGCCGATTGCTTCGCACCAACCTAATGGATGATGTTTTCAATACTGAAAACGAATCCTTTATGCAGGAAACTCGGCTAATGCAAAATGAATATTCTATCAATTTGCCTACCTTATTCTATTACAACAAAAAATGGAACAATGGTTGGATTAACGTGGTCAATCCTTTTCGTGCAACTATCGTTTTGGGAACTCCCGGTTCTGGAAAATCCTATGCTATTGTCAATAATTACATCAAACAGCAAATCGAAAAAGGATTCTCGATGTACATCTATGATTTTAAATTTGATGACCTTTCCACCATTGCATATAATCATTTACTGGAACATTTGGACAAATATGAAGTGCCTCCCAAATTTTATGTAATCAATTTTGATGACCCACGCAAGAGCCATCGCTGTAATCCTATCAATCCCGATTTTATGACCGATATTTCTGATGCGTATGAAAGTGCTTATACCATAATGCTAAATCTCAATCGTTCGTGGATACAAAAGCAAGGTGATTTTTTCGTGGAGTCTCCCATTATCCTTTTGGCTGCTATCATTTGGTTCTTAAAGATGTATGAAAATGGAAGGTTTTGTACTTTTCCACACGCCATCGAGCTATTAAATAAACCGTATGCTGATGTTTTTACCATTCTCACCTCATATCCTGAGCTGGAAAACTATCTCTCTCCATTTATGGATGCGTGGCAAGGTGGAGCACAAGACCAGCTACAAGGACAAATCGCTTCGGCTAAAATTCCTTTATCGAGAATGATTTCCCCTCAGCTCTATTGGGTAATGACAGGCGATGACTTTTCTTTGGATATCAACAATCCCCAAGAACCCAAAATCCTTTGTGTGGGAAATAATCCTGATAGGCAAAACATCTATTCAGCAGCCTTGGGACTTTACAACTCCCGAATCGTAAAACTCATCAACAAAAAAGGACAACTCAAATCTTCCGTGATAATTGACGAGCTTCCCACGATTTATTTCCGTGGATTAGACAATCTCATCGCTACTGCTCGAAGCAATAAAGTAGCCGTATGTTTGGGATTTCAGGATTTTTCGCAGCTTACCCGTGATTATGGTGATAAAGAAAGCAAAGTAATCCAAAATACCGTAGGTAATATTTTCAGCGGACAAGTGGTAGGCGAAACAGCCAAAACCTTATCCGAACGCTTTGGAAAAGTACTACAACAGCGACAGTCTAAAACTATCAATCGCAATGATATTTCGACTTCCATTTCTACCCAATTGGACAGTCTGATTCCTGCCAGTAAGATTTCTAACCTTACACAAGGAATGTTCGTAGGTGCTGTGTCAGATAACTTTGATGAGCGTATCGACCAAAAGATTTTTCACGCACAAATCATAGTGGACAACCAAAAAGTTAGTACCGAAATGAAAAAATATCAGAAAATACCACAAATCCTATCGTTTGTAGATGAAAACGGAATGGACAAAATGCAAGAACAGATACAAGCCAATTACAAACAAGTCAAGTTAGACATCGTAGAGCTCATCAAAAACGAGCTCGAACGTATCGAAAATGATCCTAAACTGGCTCATTTAGTGAGGAGTGATAGCTGATTTCTTTATTAATGATGATACGAGTTTCAAGAATTTAATGTATATTTGCCAACAGAAGACTTGTGATATACCTTATATCGAAAGATTTTTTCAATATGAAGAAATTATAGGTTGATTTTTATAAAAAGAATATTTATCATATTAAATAGAGAATAATATGGATTTTTTAAATTTAGATGAATCGGTTCAGTCTGCTATTAGAATTGCCAAATCAACTGCTCGAGAATACGGCAATAAATACTATACGCCTGCACACTTATTAAATGCTCTTCTACATAAAGAAGTAGGCATAAGTAGCTTTATTACAGCCTTAGGGAAAGATGTGTTATACTTGGAAGAATGGGCAGAAATTCGTATAGAAGATTGTGAAAAATTTGCAGGAATTACCGATATAGAAGCCGATGAGAAAATCCACAAGGTATTTGAAGAAGCTGATAATATACGTCTTAAATTAGGATTGTTACAAATAAACCCTATTTGCACATTAGGAGCCATTGCCAAACCTGAAGCAGGATTTTCTGCTGATCAATTAAAATCTTTTCCTATTCGAGAAAAAGACATCTTAGATTTTTTTCTACAAGGGGATAATTTACAATTACATTCTCTACACCAAGCAGAAGGGCAGGATATCGAAAGAGCATCTGTAAAGCCTCTTACCAATTTATTGAAATATTGCATTGATAAAACAGCTCAAGCACGAGAAAATAAAATATTTCCAATTGTTTGTAGAGGGAAAGAAAATAGACAAATGCTTGAAATTTTGGGACGACATAGCAAACCTAATGTGATGATTATTGGTGATTCGGGAGTGGGTAAAACCGCAATGGTAGAAGGACTTGCATACGATATTATCAACGAAAAAGTACCTTCTTTTTTATTAGGAACCACCATTTGGGAGCTTGATAATGGTGCTTTAATTGCAGGAGCTACATACAAGGGAGAAATTGAAGACCGCCTTAAAAATATTATTAAAGAACTTCGTCAAATAGATAAAGTAATTTTGTTTATTGATGAAATTCATACTTTACTTGACCCTAAACAAGGTAATGCAGGAGCTGCAAATATTTTAAAACCAGAACTCTCGAAAGGTAATCTGACTGTTATCGGAGCTACAACCATCGATGAATATCGAAAACTGATTGAACCTGATCACGCTTTTAATCGTCGGTTTGAAGTATTGCAAATTGAAGAGCCTTCCACAGAAAACGCAACTTCTATGATGCAATTTGTACTTAACAAATATAAAGATTTTCATCAATTAGATGTTACCGAAGAGGCGTTGAATAAATGTGTATTAATGGCTAAACGCTACGTAAAAGATCGTCGCTTACCTGATTCTGCTATCGATTTGTTAGATAGAACAATGTCTGCTGTAAAAATGACAAACGAAACAGCTGTTACTGATCACCTTTCTTTATTGGGCAAATTAAAAGAGTTAGAACAAAAACAATCAGACCTTTTAGAAGATGAGTTTTTTAATGAAATATCTCTTTTATGGAAAGATTTTTCTTCTCACTTAAATCCTATTATGCAAGGATATATTTCACAACAGTACAAAATAGACGAAAATACTGCTGCATCAACAATCTTTGATTCATTAAATCAAATAGCTGATAAATTATATCATTTTACAAAAAATCCTATAAAACAGGTTAGTGAAGAACACTTAGCGTGTGTAGTAGCCACTAAAACGAATATTCCAGTAGGGAAAATTCAAGAAGGGGAAAAAGAACGACTACTCAATATGGAGCAACAATTACAAGGTCGTGTAATAGGACAAAATCACGCTATTAAGTCATTAGTTGATGCTATTTTGGAATCTCGTAGTGGAATGAATAAACAGGGGCAACCTATTGGTTCATTTTTCTTCTTAGGTCCTACTGGAACAGGGAAAACCGAACTTACAAAATCCTTAGCTGAGGCTTTATTTAACGACGAAAAAGCAATGATTCGCTTTGATATGTCGGAATTTAAGGAAGAGCATTCAGCAGCATTGCTCTATGGTGCTCCTCCTGGTTATGTAGGATACGAAGAAGGAGGACTTTTGGTTAATAAAATTCGGCAACAACCTTATTCTGTGGTACTTTTTGATGAAATAGAAAAAGCACATTCCTCAGTATATGATATTTTTCTTCAAATAATGGATGAAGGAAAACTTCACGATAGATTAGGAAAAGAAGGAGACTTTTCTAATGCCATTATTATTTTTACCTCAAACGTAGGAAGTGATTGGATAGCTCAAGAAATGTCCAAAGGAAGATATCCAACTACCATACAGATGATGGAAATAATGGGGAAATACTTTCGTCCTGAATTTTTAGCACGCTTGTCTGAAATTGTACCTTTCTCTCCTATTAAAGAAGATATGTTATTAAAAATTTTTGAAATTCAATTCAGTGGATTTCGTAAATTATTACAAGTCCAATCTATGGATATAGAACTTACCGATGAGGCTAAAAAGATGTTGGCTTTTAAAGGATTTACACCTAAATATGGAGCTCGTCAAGTAGCAGGAACCATTCGAAACTACCTGAGAAGACCTATTTCTCGTATGATTCTATTAGGTGAATTAAAAAAAGATTGTATTATCAAAGGTTCTCTTTCCCCATCAGATGAACTTGTTTGGGAGGTTAATTCTCTAAACAAAATATAAGCTTTCATTTTTCTATAATACAAAATCAAATAGGCACATTCATAAATTATCCATTTTTACGAATGTGCCTAATTTAAAACTTATCTCCAATAGAAATATAAACCTTTTGTTATCTTCTAAATCTGTATATGTTTCTTACGGCAATACTTGTGTTTCTCCTCCTCTGACTCATAGAGATACCACGTGCCTTTTTTGTCTTTTCCTGAGTAATGGCTAATGAACCAGTTATTTACTCGCACAAGTCAAAAGGACTGAAAATCACTTCGTGTTTTCATCGGTTCACCTGTGAATGAATGTGCTATTTCTTCGTAATACGCTACAATAACGTGTTCCCATTCATATACTTTTCCTCTTGCTACTTCATCAAAATAGCAAGACAGTTTTTTCTTGAAAAGCAATTCATTCGCACGTAATCATCATCTGATAATTTTTCAAAATTTCATTCTTCCCATTCTATCATTACCATTTTCTCTAAAAAAGAAACATCAGCATCAGAGGCAAATTCCACTTCAAAAAATCTCCTACCAATCCTGATTCAGGATAGCCCATTATAACCGTAATCTCAAAAAAATGAGTGCTTAAACCCTATATTTCATAGGTCTTGTCAAAAGCATTTAAAGATATTTTGTGCATTGTACTATAGAATTAAAGGTTAAGGCAAGTTTTCAACACTTATTTTATAAAAAATCTCGCCATTGGCCTTGAGCTGGTTTTCGGGAGTAATGGCTTTTTCAAATGCTTGTTTCTTAGAAAGATAGTATTCAATCAGCTCGTCTAAACTTTTGTCA
>JAUNHN010000107.1 GCA_030523915.1 Capnocytophaga sp.
TTTTATTCAATTACATATATTAATCATTAAAATATTTAAACATTTTGTTCTTGTATGATGTAATTTGGTCTTTCTTTTGTTTGTTTGAATATTTTTCCGATGTATATTCCGATAATTCCGAGTATTGTAAGTTGTAGTCCGCCAAAAAAAACGACCGTCATAATCAATGAAGCCCAACCTGATATTTCTGTTCCTCTAATTAAAGAAAATAATACGTAAGGTATATACAAAAGAGATAGTATTGAAAAGGCAAAACCTAAATATACAGCAAAATATAAGGGTTTTATACTAAATGCAGTAGCTCCTACCAATGCCAGATGTAGCATTTTTTGAAGTGTGTACTTCGTTTCGCCCGAATGTCTTTTTTGTGCAATGTATGGAATGTAAATTTGCTTAAATCCAGCCCAAGGTACCATTCCTCTAAGGAAAGGTTCGTTTTCTTTCATCGAGCGTATCACCGATACTACGTCTTTATCAAGCAATCGGAAGTCTGCTGCACCGTCTTTTATTTCAATATCCGAAATTAAATTCAGTATTTTATAAAAATATTTTGATGATTTTTTAATTTTATTGGCTGCATTAGGGGCATATTCTCGAATTGTAGCTACTACTTGGTTTCCTTCTTCCCATTTTTGGACAAGTTCAGGGATTAATGAGGGAGGATGTTGCAAATCGGCGTCCATTGAAATCACTATATCACCAAAAGCATTGTCTAAACCTGCTTTTACAGCCAGTTGATGCCCAAAATTACGTGAGAAAGATATGTATTTCACGTTTTCGTGCTTTTGGTTCATTGCTTTTAGCACTTGTAGCGAGTCATCGGAACTTCCGTCATTAACAAAAATGAGCTTGTACGTATAGTTTTCAAGCGATTTTTCTTGAAATACGGTCTGTATCGCATCATATAATGCGTATATATTCCCCGATTCGTTATAGCACGGAACTACGATGTCGATTTGTTTCTTTTGCATTTTTAATTATGTTTGATTTTCGTGAAAATATGTAAGTAAATATTCGTATTTTGTTATAAATAAATGGTATTCTATTAATTTTATACGGATTTATGTCATTTTGGGTTGATATTTAACCACAAATATACACAAATTACATAAATGTTTTTTTAATTTTTTATGAGCCACAAAGCATTGTGTTTTTTAATGAGCCATAATACATTCTATTTTGTAGAGCCACAATGCTTTGTGGCTCTATATGGGAGGGCTTCGACTTCGCTCAGCCTGACAGCACTAATTCCTAATACCTACGAACCACTATTTTCTATTCTTAACTATTCATTTTTTGTGAGCTACAAAGCATTATATTTTTTAATGAGCCTTAATACATTGTATTTTGTAGAGCTACAATGCTTTGTGGCTCTATCTATGAACATTTAACCTCTATTATTTATTTTTAATTACTATTTTTTTGTGAGCCACAAAGCATTGTGGCTCTACGGTATGCTATTGCCTAATCCCTAACAACTAATCCCTTACTTTTATAGTCCAAAACACACATTTCCCAAATCATTACACACCAAAGTATTGCTACTGGCACTGCCCGAAGCGAATATTTGATGATATAACCTTCTTTTAGAGGTTTAAATAAGTCCGTTGGCGAAAGTGAACCTAATATTGCAAAGACTAAAAGGCTTATTTTAAGCCATTTGTTTTGATTTGGAGTGGCTACATACCATATTCCAACCCCTACATAGGCAATTATATAGGTACTATTCTCTGTTCCTGTACTAAATAGGCATAGAAACATCGCTACGGAAGCAAGAAACATCAGTCGGAAGTGAATATTTTTATATTGACTAAAACGTAGATAAGGTAAGGCGAAAAGTACTAAGCCTATGGCAATAACTACAAGATTATTATTCGAAATTCCAGTTCGTTGTAAGAATCCTAACAAGGATAAATTTTGAAGATTGTAATATGAAGTGTTCATATTAGCATTATTTTTAGCAGCTAAACGCTCAAACCATTCTTGATACTGCGATATAACGTATTCTGGCGAAGAATAAAGCATCGGTAAGCAAAATAAAATGACAATCCACATTATTCCCGACCATATAAAACGTATTTTATCTTTTGAAAAGAAGAAAAAAGCAAGTCCTACAATGCCGTAGAGCTTCGTTAACAGCCCTATAACGATTAGTAACGTAGCCCAATGGCTTTTTCCTTGCTCTATAAAGGCAAATGCACCTACTAAAATGGCTATTATACTGATATTAAACTGTTGCATAGCCGCTGCGGTGTATAAATCGTGTGCTGCGATGAGTAGTATACCTATTTTTTGCCATTGTTTCAAAGGTAATTGGCGTATTGCCCAATACAGAAAGAGTGCATTAGCCATTATCCAAAGCGTACAACCTAACCAATTAGGCATTACAGCAAACGGAGCAATAATTGCACTAAATAAAATGCCATAATGATTCACATCGGAGTATTCTGCAGGATATTCCGCATAAAGAGATAGCCTTTTAATGGTATGATGAAAGACTCCTTCAAATATTAAATAGTTATTATACTTTCCTCTTATAAATACATTCTGAATTACAGTAGCCAAAGGCAATGCAAACCAAAGAAATGTAACAAATCTATAATCTTTAAATAGTTTTTTATTCATTGCAAAGTGATTTTTGCAAAAATACAATTTTAAATTAGATTTTCATAGTTCAATATCAAAACTTTTAACTTTCGACTTATTTTTTTATCTTTGCAAAATTCTAAACACAAATTCTTTTTCATAATTACGCTATTGATTTTAAAATGAAATACTTATATTATACATTTTTCTTTGCTCTATTTATGCTACACGCTTCTGTTTTTTCGCAACAAAAGCCTGTATTCAAGGTAGTTTTGGACGCTGGACACGGCGGTAAAGACCCAGGGAAGGTAGCCACTGGCAAAGTTTACGAAAAAGATGTAGTATTAAACATCGTTTTGGCAGTAGGCAAGAAGTTAGCAGCTCATCCTGACATCAAAGTTATTTATACTCGAAAAGACGATACTTTTGTAGACCTCTACCAAAGAGGAGCTATCGCCAATAAAGCTAAAGCTGATGTTTTCGTTTCTATTCATTGCAACGCTTCGCATAATGCTCAAGCCCTCGGTGCTGAAACTTTCGTTTTAGGACTTCATGCCAATGACCAAAACTTTCAAGTAGCCAAAGCCGAAAACGAAGTAATCTATCTGGAAGACAATTACGAGAAAAAATATGCCGATTACAACATTAATTCTCCCGAATCATTCATCGGATTGTCTATTATGCAAGAAGAATTTTTAGAACAAAGCATTCAACTGGCAAAATACATTCAAAATAATTTCACTAACGAAATGAAACTCTCTAATCGAGGCGTAAAACAAGCTGGTTTCATCGTTTTGCATCAAACTTATATGCCGAGTGTGCTTATTGAAACGGCTTTTCTGTCAAATGCAGGAGAATTAAAACTTTTAGCATCTAAAAAAGGACAAGATGACTTCGCTGAAAACATCGCTAACGCCATTCTTTCGTATAAAAAATGGGTAGATGCCCGAAGTTCAGACCTTATTTATGATGATTCTACAAGTTTTACCCCTACTAACGTCAATTCTAAATCTACCCCGAAAAATAATAGCAAAACAAATGTAAAAAACAACAAATCAAACACTATTTACAAAGTACAAATATCCTCAAGTCCTAAAAAATTAGAACTCAAATCTTTTAATTTCAAAGGCTTATCCCCCATTTCGATTGAAAAAATAGGAAATATTTACTGCTATTTTTACGGTAACGCCAAAAAACATTCTGATGCACTAACATTACTGAACAAAGCCAAAAAAAAAGGATATAAAGATGCCTACATTGTAGCGTATTCTGGCAGAAAAAAAATCACCGTAGAAGAAGCTAAAAAACGAGAAAAATAATTTTCTTTTAGTAAAAACTAATACACATTATGCAAATATTACATTTTTATATGTACTTTTGCACCTCAGAGTTTTAAAAATAATGAAATGAAATTAACACGAGAAATCAAAACAGCATTCATCGTTATTGCAGGAATTGCCTGTTTTTTTATAGGTTTTAACTTCCTTAAATCTAAATCAATATTCAAGCGAACAAATACTTATTACGCCATTTTTGACCATTCGGGTGGGCTGAAATCTGGTACGCAAGTAACCGTCAATGGTGTTCAAATAGGTGTGGTAGAGTCCGTGGAAATTGATGAGAAAACAGCAAAAATTAAAATTGCCTTTTCTTGTTCTAAAAATTTTACGTTTTCCAAAAACAGCAGAGCCGAACTCTATAATAGTCTTTTAGGAGGTGCTGGTTTACAAGTAATTCCTGTTTTTGATAACGCTCCTTTGGCTGAATCGGGCGATACACTGCCTTCGTCTATTCAAATGGATATGCTACAAACATTAGGTTCTAAATTCGAGCCTACTCAGCTGAAATTAAACCATTTATTATCACAATCAGACACTACTCTTGGTGCGATAAATACGCTTTTAGATGAAAAATCTATTGCCGATTTGAAAAAATCTATCGCTAGTTTAAGCGTTACAATGAATAGCCTGAGCCAAGCCTCAGTAAGCCTGAACAAAATGCTTGCTACAAATCAAGAAAATCTAAACATTACCCTGCAAAATGCTAATAAAATTACTACCGATTGGGCAAAAATTTCTGACCAAATAGCACAAGCAGAACTTGTAAAAGTAATTACCAATGCTGAACAAACATTAACCAATCTGAACAAAGTTTTGGCTGATATCGAAGCTGGTAACGGAAGTATTGGTAAACTAATGAAAGACGAAAAACTTTACAAAAACTTAGAAGCAAGCACCAAACAATTAGAATTATTGTTAGAAGATTTGCGTCTAAATCCAAAACGATATATGCATTTTTCTGTTTTTGGGAAAAAGCAGCAGCCTTATCAAGAGAATACTACCTCTGAAAAGGAATAATTTTATCGAAAAGCACCCTATTGAAAACCTCTTCTTTTAAAAGAGGAAGTAATTGATTATGAGTTTATTACCTAACATAATGTTTTGTTTACTACTTGTAGTAGGTATCGGATTTTTTGTGATAAATGTTCGTAAGCTCATTCGGAATATTCGTTTGGGAAAAGATGAAAATACTACTGACAACAAAGCCCAACGCTGGAAAAATATGCTTCGGATTGCACTCGGACAGCAAAAAATGACAGTACGACCCATAGCAGGAATTTTACATATTTTGGTGTATATTGGTTTTATTGTCATAAATATCGAAATGCTTGAAATTATAATAGATGGTATTTTAGGTACACATCGTGTATTTGCTTTTTTGGGTAATTTCTACGATGTTTTGATTGCTTCGTTTGAGGTATTAGCTCTATTAGTTATTGTTTCGGTAAGTGTTTTTTGGATACGCCGTAATATACTGAATATAAGTCGGTTTAAAAAAGAAGAATTACAAAATTGGGCTAAAAAAGACGGAAATAATATTCTGTATATTGAAGCGATTTTAATGCTTCTTTTTTTGACAATGAATGCTACTGATTTTCGATTACAACAATTAGGAGCTACGGGATATGCCCAAGCAGGAAGTTTTCCTATAAGCAATTGGATTTCAGAACTATTTAATAATTTTTCGGTTACAACACTCATCGCTATTGAACGTATTAGCTGGTGGTTACATATTGTGGGAGTGCTATTCTTTTTGAACTATTTGTATTATTCCAAGCATTTGCATATTATTTTAGCTTTCCCAAACACCTATTTTGCTTCGACTCGTCCACAAGGAGCTTTTAAAGTAAATCAACGTGTTTTTGAAGAAGTAAAATTAATGTTAGACCCTACGATAGACCCGTTTGCTACATCTGTTGAAAACACCACTCCTACTGAAAAGTTTGGAGCTTCGGACATATTTGATTTAACGTGGGTACAACTGATGAACGCCTATACTTGTACCGAATGTGGACGATGTACCGATGAATGTCCTGCAAATTTGACAGGTAAGAAGTTATCGCCTCGAAATATAATGATGAAAACTCGCGACCGATTGGAGGAGGTAAGTAAAAATTTGGATACAAATAAGGGTGCATTCAAAAACGATAACAAACAACTACTGAATGACTACATTACCCCAGAAGAGCTTTGGGCATGTACATCTTGTAGTGCTTGTGTAGAAGTTTGTCCTGTGAGTATCAACCCATTATCTATCATTATGGATATGCGGCAGTATCTGGTGATGGAGCAATCAGCGGCACCTGCTGAACTAAATACCATGATGACAAACATCGAAAATAATGGGGCTCCGTGGGCATATAGCCAAGCCGACCGATTTAATTGGGCAAATGAATCGTAATTTTTTTATTAAAATTATCGCAACCTCGTTATATTTATAACATAAATATCTGGTTTACAAATAAAAATTCTAATCTAAAAAGAAATTATATGGAAAACAAATTGCAATTCAATACAGACAAAAAAGGACTCATCAGCCCTATCTTACCTAAGGGAATAAAAAACTATCTGATTGATATTGACGGAACTATCTGCGATGACATCCCTAATGAAGAGCCTGAACGTATGGCAACAGCCGATGTTTTCCCAGATGCCTTAGCCACTATAAATCAATGGTTTGAACAAGGTCATATCATCTATTTTTTCACTTCTCGAACTGAAGAACATCGAGCAGTAACCGAAGCGTGGCTGAAAAAACACGGCTTCAAATATAATGGAATTCTTTTTGGAAAACCACGAGGCGGAAATTACCATTGGATTGATAATCACATTGTTAAAGCCACTCGATACAAAGGAAAATTTACAAATTTAGTAAAAAAACAACACACAATAGAAGTTTTTGAAGATTAATTTTAAGCATAATGATACCCTCTGACACACTTCACATACCCACGATGGCAGCTCTTGCGGCAGAAGGAAAGTCGCCTGAAATTTTATTTTGGGTGGGTAGTGCTGGTAGTTATGATGACCGAGCCAAGCGAATTGTTCGGGCGTTTGTCCATTTACTGAATCTGGCGAAAGTAGATTTTGCCGTACTTGGAACAGAAGAAAGTGATACTGGCGACCCTGCCAAACGTGCTGGAAATGAATTCCTTTTTCAGATGCAAGCGATGGCTAACATTCAGCTACTTGAAGCGTATAAGGTAAAAAAAATCGTAACTACTTGTCCGCACGTATTCAATACGCTCAAAAACGAATATCCAATTTTAGGCGGAGTGTATGAAGTATGGCATCATACCGAATTTATTGAAAAACTTATTGAAGAAAATCGTTTGTTCTTTGATAAAGAGAAACTTAAAGGAAAACGTATTACATTTCACGACCCTTGTTATTTAGGACGAGGAAACAATGTTTATAACGCTCCACGCAATTTGCTAAAAAAATTAGGAATAGAATTGGTCGAAATGAAAAAAAGTAAAAATCGGTCAATGTGCTGTGGTGCAGGAGGAACTCAAATGTTCAAAGAACCCGAAAAGGGCAATAAGGACATCAATATTTTACGTACCGAACAGGCGTTGGAAGTACGCCCTGAAGTGATTGCTACGGCTTGTCCGTTTTGCAATACGATGCTTACTGATGGCATAAAAAACAAAGAAAAAGAAGATATTATAGCGATTTTGGACATAGCAGAACTTTTGTATATGACTGTTTCACAAAAAGATAGCTCTCAAACATAATCATTTCAAAATTTCTCGCAATTTTTTTTTATTATATAAACTCGGAGTGCTTTTAAAACAGCAAAAAAACTATTTTC
>JAUNHN010000108.1 GCA_030523915.1 Capnocytophaga sp.
GCAAAGTCTTCATTTCTTGTCAGCAAAAATCCAAACATTGCTATATTTCCTAATATAAAACACAACAAAAATACATATTTGGCAAAATCTATCACTCTAAAATTTTGAATATTTACATTGAATATTTTGTTTGCAGCTTTCATATAAAATATTGATTTTAAGCAAATTAAAACTAAATCAACTAATTTCCCCATTCTATTTTTCGGGAAACGTACATCACTACGGCAAGAATCGCAAACAAACCTATGCTTCCCACTAAAAGTGCATAACTTTCTAATTGGATAATCACGTAAATAAATCCGTAAATAGCTGATAACGAAATACCTATAAACAAAGGAAACTTCTTATTTTTCAATATCGAAACCGAATACAAACTGATTAATGAAATTACCATCAATGAAGCTATGAGATAGGCTTTTGAAAAACTGCTGTGTTCCGTAATCGAAATCAAAAGTGTGTAAAACACAATCAGTGCCAAACCTATCATCGTATATTGAAAAATATGGATTTTTATTTTGCTGATGGTTTGTATCAAAAAGAAAATCAGGAAAGTAAGTCCGATGACTAAAAATCCGTATTTACTGGCTCTTTCGTTTTGCTGATATTCATCGACAGGAATTACAAAATCCACATCAAAAGTATATTTTTGAATATGAGGCAACACATTAAACGATTGCTGAGCAAAAGGTCGATTGATATGTAACACTCGCCAATCGGCTGTAAATCCGCTATTTGTGATTTCTTTCTGATAAGGTAAAAAATTTCCTTTGAAACTTGGGTCTTTCCAATTGGATTTGATAGTACTTTCGGTGGTTTTCCCTATCGGAACGATGCTAATTATTGAACTTCCGTCATATTTTATCGAAAAATTAAAATTTCCGTCTTCAAAATGTTCTTTAAAATCAAAAAAAGCAGTTTCTAACGAAGCAATTGCCATATAATTTCCTGAATAATTGCCTTCTTCATCATATTCTGATGTATTTTCTTCATAAATTGGTTCAAAAGGATATGATTTTCCTGACAAATTCATCGTAACGCCATTCTTTATGCTTGATAAGTTCGTTGTACGTATCAAAATTGTAGCTTTATCCCTATGAATGTCCTCATCGGGGATATTTTTTGAAGAAAAATCAGGTTTAATGTATTTTCCTTCGAAAATCATATCGGCAGTAAACACTACGGACTGATAGTTGTTGCGTTTTTTGGTTTCGGTTTGTACATCGGATACGTTTTTCAATGTTTCAGGGAAAAAATACGCTACATTTTGCAACGCTTTTCGCTCCACGATGGTCGCTTTTGATTTTGTGTCGTACACTTCATTTTTCTCATAAGTGGTGTACGGAATTTTCAGTATTGGTCCGTAGAAAAATACTTCTTGTCCCCATTTTGAATTGATTTCCTCGATGACTTCCGATTGTCGGTATTTGCGTTCATTGACCAATCCTTTTACCAATTCCAACGGAATCAATAAAATAAGAATTAACGCTCCGACCATTATCATACGTGCGGAATTCGATTGAAAAAATGTTGCGATAAATGATTTTTGGTTTGCTTCCATAACGATTCTTTTTTTAATGTTAAAAAATTATTTAAAAGTGCTTTGTTTTTCAAAGTTTATGTGTAAAAAAATATAATTTACTCGTTTTCAGTTCCTTTTATGATTTTCTCTAAGGCTTCGATATGCGTCTGAAAGGCTTTTTTTCCTTTATCCGTAGCCTTGTATGCGGTATTGGTTTTTCGCCCTACAAATCGTTTTTCTACAACGATATACTCCTCATTTTCAAGAGCTTTGGTGTGGTTTGCCAAATTTCCGTCAGTAATATCAAGCAACTCTTTAAGGGTATTGAAATCAACATTTTCATTGACCATCAATACCGACATAATCCCCAACCGAGTGCGATTATCAAACGCCTTATTTATATGTTGTAAAAGTTCTTTCAAATTTTAATTTTCCTTATTTCTGTCGTATTTAAAATACATAATTAAGCCATACAAAA
Organism: Capnocytophaga sp.; assembly: GCA_030523915.1. Taxonomy (GTDB): domain Bacteria; phylum Bacteroidota; class Bacteroidia; order Flavobacteriales; family Flavobacteriaceae; genus Capnocytophaga. Next base: position 1,998 of record JAUNHN010000108.1, read on the forward strand.
TATGACAAACACCAAAACCAATGCTCCAAAAAACCAATCCGTAACCTGAAAATTGCATCGCCAACAAGCCTAAGATAATTTCAGTAATTCCCAAATAACGGACATCGCCAAAGGTATATTTACTGACATTTACACAGGCTAATCCGTAGAAAATCAATGTCATAGGAGCTAACAATCCGTAATATTCGTTTTTTAGTAACAAAAAACTCAATATGCCCCCCGTGAGCATCGGGATAGCAAAATTCCAAAAAGCACGTTTTGAGGTGGCGTTAATGAGTGTTTCTCCTCGCCGTTTTGCTTTTCGGTTTGATAATACGTAAGCCGTTACTAATGAGCATAGTAGCACAAGAATAGCGATTCCTAAAATTACTTTAAAAGTGTTACTTTCTAAGGTAACATATTTATGATAGGTATAATGATACATAAGTAATTGATAAGCAACATACGCTCCGATAAGTGCGTACACTCCTGCCAAAACTCCCGAAAGTCCGCTCAACGACAAAAATTGAGTAGATTTTCGCATCATTTGTTTAATATGCTGTAAATCTTGCAAATAGCTTTTATCTTCCATTTTAAAAGTACTTTGAGATGCAAAGTAATGGAGAAAAAATGAAATGGCAAAATATTTTTCGCATATTTTTTGTAATTTTGACCTCCAATAGAAAATATTTGTATAAATTCGAGAGAATTTCATTTTTTATGATGCAATACGGATATACAAAATAATTAATTTTATATTATATGAAAACAATTCAACACATCGTATTTGTTTTAATCATTTCATTATCAATATCTTGCAAAAAACAAATCGCTGAAAAAGATTTAGCTTTACTAAACGGATATTGGGAAATCGAAAAAGTCGTTTTGGCAGATAAATCCGTTAAAGTTTACCAAGGAAACACAACTTACGACTATATCGAACTGAAAAACAATAGCGGTTTTCGGAAGAAAGTCTATCCGCAGTTATTCGGAAAATACCAAACCAACGAGAATGCCGAATTTTTCACCATCGCCAAAAAAAACGACATTTGGCAAATGAATTACACCGTCAAAAACGACCAATGGATAGAAACTTTGGAATCTTTATCCGAAAAATCATTCGTAGTAAAAAACTCCGAAGGCATTGAATATTTTTATAAAAAAGTGGAAGAATAATTCTAAAAACATAACTAATGGAAGAAAATGCTAAAACACTCTCCGCTGTGATTCAGCAAATTATAAAACAAAACAAATTAGAATATGGGCTTCACAAAGTGGAAGTAAAAGAAATATGGAATCGGATAATGGGTACAAGCATTGCTAAATACACTAAGTCGGTGGAACTCAAAGGCGATATACTCCATATAGAACTCTCCTCCCCTGCTCTTACCCAAGAACTTAGCTTTGGTAAAGAAAAAATCATCGCAAATATCAACGAGGAAATAGGAAAAGAAATAGTGAAAAAGCTCATTCTAAGAAGTTAATCCAAATACATTATGATACGTTTTGCCACTCCCTCCGATGCCGATTTCGTAGCTCCGCTGATGTTCCAAGCAATGGAAGAAATTGTTTGTAAACTTATTGGGAAAGAAAATTCAGAAGAAACTATTGATTTTCTAAAAACGTTATTTCGGCAGGAAAATAATCAATATTCGTTTCAAAATACCATCGTTTTTGAAGAAAATCAGGAAATTATAGGTTCGTTAGTGTTCTATGACGGAAAAAATTTGCACCAACTACGTAAACCTGTACTGGATTTGGCTTTTGAAAAATATCAACAAACGTTACAAATAGAAGATGAAACCCACGCGGGAGAAACTTATATTGATACACTAAGCGTACTCCCCAAAGCACAAGGCAAAGGCGTTGGTTCTCAGCTGATTTCATTCCTTATCGAATACGTAACAACGAAAAAATTACCACCTTTGGGACTTTTGGTAGATGAAAAAAATCCAGATGCGGAAAGATTATACACTCGTTTAGGATTTGCGTATAAAAATAGCCAAATATTGGCTGGTGGAGTATATAAACATTTAGTTTTTAGCTCTTTGTAATAATTATTTCATTGAAATATCAAAAAAATCAAGAAAAAAATGCACTTTACCATACAATCTGATTTTCAGCCGACGGGCGACCAGCCACAAGCTATCAAGCAGTTAGCATACCAAATCGAAAAAGGAGAAAAATACCAAGTTCTGCTCGGAGTTACAGGGTCTGGAAAAACATTTACTGTGGCAAACGTCATACAAGAAGTTCAGCGACCTACACTCGTACTGGCTCATAATAAAACGCTTGCAGCTCAGCTTTATAGCGAGTTCAAAGCCTTTTTTCCGAACAATGCGGTGGAATATTTCGTATCGTATTACGATTATTACCAGCCCGAAGCCTATATTCCGTCATCGGGGACGTATATTGAGAAAGATTTGTCCATCAATGAAGAAATCGAAAAGCTGCGTTTGAGTGCCACTTCTTCCTTGCTTTCGGGCAGAAGAGATGTACTGGTAGTAGCTTCTGTATCTTGCCTTTACGGAATCGGGAATCCGATAGAATTTCAGAAGAATGTGATTGCCGTAAAGCGTGGTGAACTGCTCCCGCGTACCAAATTTATGCACCGATTGGTACAAAGTCTGTACGCACGAACTACTGCGGAATTCATTCACGGAAATTTCCGAGTAAAAGGCGATGTTGTAGAGGTCTACCCAGGCTATTCCGACATTGCTTTTCGCGTTCTTTTCTTTGGTGATGAAATTGAAGAAATCGAAGCCTTTGACCCGCAAACTAACAGAGTATTAGACCGATACGAATCTTTAAACATCTACCCCGCCAATATGTTTGTAACCTCGCCCGATGTATTACAAAACGCCATTTGGAACATTCAGCAGGATTTGACCAAACAAGTGGAGTACTTCAAAGAAATAGGTAAGCATTTGGAAGCTAAAAGATTGGAAGAGCGGACTAATTTCGACTTGGAAATGATTCGTGAGCTTGGTTATTGCTCTGGTATAGAGAATTATTCTCGGTATTTAGATGGCAGAGAAGCAGGAACGCGACCTTTCTGCCTAATTGATTATTTTCCTGATGATTTTCTGATGGTTATCGATGAAAGTCACGTAACTATTCCGCAAGTACACGCAATGTATGGAGGCGACCGCAGCCGAAAGGAAAATTTGGTAGAATATGGCTTCCGTTTGCCTGCCGCTTTGGATAATCGCCCACTGAAATTCGAGGAATTTGAACTCTTACAGAATCAAGTTATTTACGTAAGTGCCACTCCCGCAGACTATGAACTGCAAAAGACACAAGGCGAATACGTAGAGCAAATCATACGCCCCACAGGACTGTTAGACCCTGAGATTGAGATACGCCCGAGCCAAAATCAGATAGATGATTTGGTCGAAGAAATACAAATTCGAGTAGAAAAGGACGAACGTATTCTCGTTACAACACTCACCAAGCGTATGGCAGAGGAACTTAGTAAATATCTTACCAAAATTGGCGTTCGTTGCAGGTACGTACACAGTGATGTCGATACGCTTGAGCGTGTCGAGATAATGCAAGACTTACGCAAGGGGTTGTTCGACGTTCTTATCGGGGTAAACTTGCTTCGCGAGGGGTTGGACTTGCCTGAAGTATCCTTAGTTGCCATTTTAGACGCTGACAAAGAGGGTTTTCTGCGTTCCACTCGCTCTTTAACACAAACCGTAGGGCGTGCCGCACGGAACGTAAACGGCAAAGCCATAATGTACGCCGACAAAATCACCCAAAGTATGCAAGTTACCATTGACGACACCAACTATCGGCGTGAAAAACAGATGAATTACAACCTCAAAAACGGTATCATACCCAAGCCTTTGAATAAAAAAATAGAAAATACGCTCAGCAAAAGCCCCATCGCCGAATTTCATTACGACCCGAGCTTTAAAAAGGCTCCTGAACCCGCTACCGTCTTTCTTTCTCCAAAAGAAATCGACAAAAAAATCAGAGAAACTCGCAAGTTAATGGAAGCTGCCGCCAAAGAACTTGATTTTGTCCAAGCCGCCAAGTATCGAGACGAAATCAAAAAGCTGGAAGAATTAAAATCTTAGAACTTGTTTGAATTATTTTGCGATATAAATTCGTTGAAGTTGCAAATTTGATAAAATACTATTTTTCGATGTTTTGCATTTGTAGAGCCACAATGCTTGTGGCTCAAAAGAATGAAAAGACGCAACGCATTGCGTCTCTACGGGAGTAAACAAGATGTAATACATTACGTTTCTGCGGTTATAAATAACTCAAACAGCTTTTTAAAATATTTGCTACTATTGTTTGTAGTTTTTACTTATTAAAACAATTGTTTTATTCCATATATTCCTTATTATAAACTTTATTCTGACTGATATTTAGTTTTTTGTACTAAACAACGTAAACATATTAAAATATAGCAAAGTATTGATATTTTTAACAAAATTCATTTCAAAAAAAACAATCCGTAAGCGTGTCGCCTACGGATTGTGGATTTTATTATTTATTTTCTTCTAAGTTTGTTATATCGGTGGGGTTTTTAGTCTTTGCTAAGGCAAGGGCGTTTTTTACTTCTTCGTTTATGGCATTGGCAAGGGTTTTATAATTTTCTTCGCCTTTTACGAATGCCATTGCCGAGATAGCCTTGCACAGGTGGTCAAATTTTTTCTGCATTTCGGCTCGTGCTTCTTTGGTTTGACCTGCTTGTCTCTCGGATTGTTCCATCGTGCGGTTGCTGTGAAGCTGGTCAAATTTTTCATTGATGGGCTTTAAGTGCGTAAGCCATTCTTTTGCTCCGATTAAAGTAATATCGCTGTCGGCTTGGGATTTTTCAAAATCGGAAATTAAATTTCGGATAATTGCCGTTTCATCACGATAGGCACGCCTGTGCGGGTCTTTTCCGTAGGTTTCTATCTGAATCATCGCCCTTTTGGCAGCTTCTTTTTTTGCCATTTCAGGGTGATTTTGATATAATTTACAATGCGAAATAAAACTTGTCAGCAAAGTGTCGCGTTGAGCGTCCAGCTCGGTGATGCTTTCGGTTTGTTCGTTCCTTTTGGTAATATTTACGGAGTTTTCTAATGCTGAAAAGGCGGTGTCAAACTCAGTTTTCGCCTCGGCAAGACCTAAATCTTGCAAATTAGTTTCTTTTGCCAAAAACGACTGAACATTTTTCATCACTTGGGTAAAAGCCATCAGTCTTAATCTTTCTAAGTTATTTCTTTTTATCATATCAATATATTTTAGGATTATTTTTTGTGAAACATTTTTTATTTACAGAATAAAACGATTAAATTTGCTTATGCAAAATTGTTTGAGTCTTTCGAATGGTTTGAAAGTTTTCTGTGAATTTGTTTGAAGTTTTCGAATGATTAAATTCGCCCCTGCGAACTTGTTTTGCCCTTTCGAGCGATTCAAAAAGTCCTCACGAATTTGTGGCGTAAAGGTAGGGAAAGTTTTTGGGAATTGCAAGGGGTTTTGGAATTATTTTTTTGTATCATTTATATTTTCTGAATGATTTATGACCTCGAAGAGGTTTAATGTTTATAGAAAAGAGAAATTTCGTATATTATTCGACCCCAACGGGGTCGCACAAAAAA
>JAUNHN010000006.1:0-21332 GCA_030523915.1 Capnocytophaga sp.
AATTTGATGTGTGTTATACAGAATTTGATTGCTATTATATTAAACTTGAACGATATTATATATAATTTGAATTGAATTATATGAAAAATCATTGAAAAAATACACTAAAAGTACAAAAAAAACAAATAACATTTTTTAGTATACTATAAAAAACGTTTGTAAAACACGAAACATCAAACAAAAAACATACACAACAATCATAAAAACCACGATTATGAATATAAAAAATTTATTTCGGATAGCTTGGAAAGCCATTTTGTTGAACAAAATGCGTACAACGCTTACAATGCTGGGGATTATCATCGGTGTTGGGTCGGTTATTGCGATGCTTGCAATAGGCGAAGGCTCAAAAAAAAGCATCAAAGAGAGCCTTTCTAAGATGGGAACCAATATGCTAACCATTCGCCCCGGTGCGGGAATGATGGGAGGCGTTCGTTTGAGTGCAAGTGAGATGCAATCTCTAAAAATGACCGATTATAATGCCCTCAAAGAGCAAGGAACATTACTTAAGAACGTTTCGCCTGTGGTAAGTGGCAACGGACAGGTAATTGTTGGGGCAAATAATGCCTCTACGTCCATTTACGGAGTGAATATGGAGTATCTTCCTATCCGAGAATGGTCGGTAACAGAGGGAACGATGTTCGGTCAGGACGAAATCGACAACTTTTCAAAGGTCGCCGTCATCGGACAAACCGTCAAAGAGAATTTATTTGCCAACGGAGAGAGTCCCATAGGGCAAACGATTCGGTTTAAGAACATTCCGTTCAAAATTATAGGCGTTCTTGCCGAAAAAGGGGAGAGTAACTTTGGTCAAGACCAAGATGATTTGATTCTCGCACCCTATACGACCATACAAAAACGCATTTTGGCTCAAAATTATCTGCAATCGATTGTTGCCTCTTCCAAAAGTGAGGAAGAATCGGAGGCTGCGGTGAATCAAATAAAGGCTATTTTGGAAAAAACACACAACATTGCCGAAGATAAAGCCAATGATTTCAATGTTTTCTCGCAACAAGAGTTAATTACTACCTTCAGTTCCACCAGCGAGATGCTTACGGTGCTTTTGGTAGCCATTGCGAGTATTTCGCTCATCGTTGGGGGCATCGGAATTATGAATATAATGTATGTTTCTGTGAAAGAACGCACCAAGGAAATCGGTTTGCGTATGGCGATAGGGGCAAAAGGCAATGATATATTGATGCAGTTCCTAATTGAATCGATTTTGATAAGCATTACAGGTGGCGTGATTGGCGTTGGCATCGGTTTGCTCAGTACTTTTATCATTTCGACCTTTGTAGGTTGGCCCGTGAGCGTTACGCTTTACTCTATCGTGATTTCGTTTGTGGTTTGTACCCTTACGGGGATATTTTTTGGGTGGTATCCAGCCAGAAAAGCCTCCGAATTAGACCCAATTACCGCTTTGCGATACGAATAGTAGAGACGCAATGCTTTGCGTCTTTGTGTATAAGCATAATAATTTGTGATATAAGTAGAGACGCAATGCTTTGCGTCTCTACGATGGGAAAAATAACCATAGATTTGTGTATATTTGCAATATGTAGTCAATATATTTATAAATTGCCATATAAATTTATAAACAAAATAGGTGTAATTGCCAGATTGAGTAGGTTTTCTGTCAGATTGAGTGAATTTTATATAAAATTGAGAGCGATTTCTGTCAGATTGAGTAGGTTTTCTGTCAGGCTGAGCGAAGTCGAAGCCTTAAAGTCTATTAGGCTTCGATGACATACTTCGCAATGCGAACTATGCTCAGCCTGACAACCAAAAAAAACCGCCTGACAGCTAAAAAAGCCGACTTGACAAGCTCCAAAACCAGCCTAACAAGCTAAAAAAATGGATTTTTATAGGCTTAATTCTATTTTAAATTAGTTATAATCGATAATAAAACCAATAAATACAAAAAAACAATAATGAGCGATACAGAAAAAAAGATATTATTCCCGATAACACACATTTTGGCGTGGGTATCGGTCTTTGTAGTCCCTGTTTTAATCTTTGCTACGGAAGGAAGACCCATTCTCGAGACGTTGGAACGCTCGGCGGTGCAATTGCCTTTCTATATGATACTTTTTTATGTTAATTATTTCTGGCTGATAAAGAGTTTTTTGTTCAAAAAAAGGCATTGGGTGTTTATTCTTATCAATTTGTTCTTGATTTTACTCATCTCGAACCTAAAATTTGAGGTGCTTTTCAATATTCCTCCGCAAGGTGGGCATCCGCATCACGGTGGGCATCATAAAACACCGCCCAAAGGCTTTGTTTATTTCGATTTTTTGACCAATTTACTGCCCGTGATTACGGCAATTGCCATAAAATATGCTCAAAGGTTCTTTACATTGGAATTAGAACAGAAAGAAATGGCAGCAACAAGGCTTCACGCCGAATTGCAACACCTAAAATACCAATTGCAACCGCATTTTTTCTTTAATTCGCTGAACAATATCTATTCGCTTATTGCTTTTGACCCCGATAAAGCACAAAAAAGCGTACATAGTTTGAGTAAATTGATGCGGCATTTCTTACAGAAGAGTGATGAGGATATGATTTCCCTTAAGGAAGAGATAGATTTCTTAAATCAGTACATCGAGTTGATGATGATTCGCTTAACGGACAAAACTACGGTTACAATGGACTTTCCGAAAGACATTCCGCAGGTGCAAATAGCTCCTTTGTTGCTCATTACATTGGTGGAAAACGCATTTAAGCACGGTGTTTCGGCTACAACGGATACAAAAATTCATTTTTCGCTCACAGCAGATGAAAAAACAATCCGTTTTGAGTCAGAAAACACCTTACTTTCAAAGCAAAATACCGATTTGTACAGTTCCAGCATCGGTATAGAGAACCTGCGTAAGCAACTCGATTTGATTTACCCAAATCGCAACACATATACCATTACCACCGATAATGGAATTTATAAAGCAGTGATTGTTATTACGAATATTGATTAGAATTATTATCAGCCGATTATTGATAACACTTCGCTAAAAACTCACAAAACCTATTTTTCAACAGATTTGGAGCGGACTTTGAAAGCTATTTTAGAAATTTATAAACAAAACTTTCAAATTGAATTCTTGTATCGTGGTGCTAAAAAACAATTCACAGGTTTGAATCATTGCGAAGCGAGAAGCGGGAGCGAAAACAAAATAAATTTTCATTGGAATGCATCACTTACAGCGATCAATTTAGCAAAAATAGAACATCGGTTACCATTGAAAAACAAACATTCATATTCTGATATTGTATTTTCTATAAAGGGTGTTAAAAAGCAGTATTACAATAAGTTACTGCTAAAACATTTTATTTTAATATTCGGTATAAACCCCAAACTTGAAAAAAATAGACGAAAAATTAAGCAACTTCTTGATTTTGGAAAGATAGCTACCTTGAATTACTAATGAAGTATTGTAATTAAAATTAAATGTTTTTTTACCATATAAAAAGCGGGGTGTGTTTTAAAAGATTACGATGCAATAAAATTTTGACAACCAGAGAATAAGGTCATATTTTTTCTTTGCATAAAAAATTCTGATATAACTATATATTATTATTTATTGGGTTTTATTTCCAAACCTTTACCCAATCTACTAACATTTTTCCATTGTCAGGCCGACTTCCTTTCTTAATCCCTGTACTTAATACAACATACATTAGTTCATCTGTAATGATGTTATTTTTGAAACTTGGTCCTGGTTCGCCATCAATATACACTTGCAAAAAGCCTTTTTTTCGCATTAAGCCATAAGTATGCCATTCGCCAGCGTAATCAACATTTTGAACGCCATACCATCTCCATTGCATCTGTTGATGATTACCAAGATTATCACTCCAATGATAATTAAAATGCGGTTTGTATAATCCATCAGGCGTATCATCAGATGTTAACTCAGCAATATCAATTTCTGGAGGCCAATGATCATCAACAGGCATAGGAATAAGCCAGAATGCAGGAGTCAATCCAGAACCTTTTGAAAACCAGATGCGAGCCTCAATATATCCGTAAGAAAAGGAGAGTCCTTTACCACTATGCACTACTCCTGCACTATACGGATAGGTGGTTTGCTCTATTGTGATGGGTTTCTTCTCCCAACTCAATATCAGATTTCCATCTTTCACCGACACTTGATTCTTATCAAATCCATTATCATCAATAGCTGGGTTATAAGGATTGCCATATGTATGTGGTTCTGTTCCACGATGAGGTGTCCATATTTTCTCATCAAGAGCTGTTTCATTAAAATCATCTATAAAGACTAGTTGTAAATTCTGATCGGGTAAAGGTGATAGGGTTTGGCTATCATCATTATGTGAACAACTCATCAATAATAATAGCATACCAACACTTGAAAAATATTTCTTTCTTAACATTTTTGTATTTTTTAAATAATTGATGTCTGTATATAAAGTCATCTTGACTTTTTGAAAACAAACAAGGAATTTATATTTTGTGAGGAAAAAATAAATCCTTGTTTATAATACAGCACAAAGATATGATAAAAAATCAAATTATCCGACACAACACTTAGCTAAAAACTCACAAAATCTATTTTTCAATAGATTTGGAGTGGATTTTGGAAGATATTTTAGAAATTTATAGGCAAAGTTTTCAAATTGAATTTTTGTATCGTGATGCTAAACAATTCACTGGTTTGAATCATTGCGAAAACAAAATAAATTTTTATTGGAATGTTTCGCTTACAGCGATCAATTTGACAAAATTAGAACATTAGTTACCTTTGAAAAACAAATATCCAGATTCTGATATTGTGTTTTCAATGAGTTACTGATAAAACGATTTATTTCAATGTCTGGTATTAACTCCAAACTTGAAAAAAATAAAAGGAAAATTAAGCAACTGCTTGATTTTGGGAAAAATAGCTACTTGATTATAGCTTGATTTACTAACGAAGTATTGTATTGATAAATTTACAAAATAAAAAGAAGTTTCGATACAATGCTGTACTTGTTAATTAAGAGAAGTTTTATGCAGTTTGTCAATATATTTCTCTCCATGAACAAGTGGCTATTTGCTACTATGAGGAGGGGTGATGTGATTCAATAGTGTAAAAACTTTTCTTTTCTCTTTTTTTATTTATTTTTGCACAGAAAATACTTAAAAATACGCGATGAATCAAACGATAGCAGCTAATTTTGCAAGAGTAAAACCTTATTTTTTGATTTTTCCATTATTGGTAATGGTGGGAGTTTTCTGTTTTCTGTACACACAAGATGCTTTACAGCCTGAAAAATACGCTTTAATTCAAAAAGATTGTTTTTTCTATTTGAATGCAAAATTATCACAACTACCTGATTTACAATATAATCTCACTCAATTTGGCGATGCGTTCGTTGTATTGTGTTTATTGTCCGTTCTTTTGGTATATTTCCCTAAAATTTGGGAGAATTTGTTGTCGGCTTCGTTGCTATCGCTCTTATTTTCAAGGAGTTTGAAAGAATATTTTGATATTCCGCGTCCTGCAACGATATACCCAACCGATACTTTTTCCATCATTGGGAAAGAAGCTGTCGGATTTTCAAGCTTTCCGTCAGGGCATTCTATTACGGTGTTTACTACTTTGGGGGTGTTGCTTATTGCATTTTTACCTAAATCATTGATTAAAAGGTGTTTGTATGTAATATTTCTCATTGTTTTAGGATTGATTTTAGCCTTTACGCGTGTGGCAGTGGGGGCTCATCATCCGTTAGATGTGATTTCAGGGAGTGCAATTGGTTGTATTTCAGCATTTTTAGGAATACTTATCAACCAAAAATACAACATCTGGCAATGGATTTCCAACAAAAAATATTATCCTATTTTCATTGTATTATTTTTAGGTTGTGCTATTATTATGATTTACAAGGTTTTAGAGGAAAATGTATTCGTATATTACCTATCATTATTGAGTTTAGTTGTTTCATTATTTCTTATCACAAAGGCGTATGTTCAAAAAATTAACAAATAATATTCCTTTACATCGTTTTGTACTCATTATCAGTATTTTAAACTTTATTTTCTTTCACTACGGATTTTTTAATTTTGTATTCCAAAATATTGATTATAAGAGCTTTAACGGGGTTTTGCTCGTTATAAGTTTGTTCGTGTTGATGATTGTAGCTAACTTTTTTGCGTTTTATCTGATTTTATTTTTATTGCGGATTGTCGGAAAGGTTTTATTAGCTATCACCTTTATTCTCAGTGCGATAGCGGTATATTTTATCAATACATACAGCATTATCGTTGATGAAAGTATGATTGGTAACTTGCTGAATACCAACTATGAAGAATCGAGTAGTTTTTTTTCTGTAAAACTGATTTTATACGCCATTTTTTTAGGAATTATTCCGAGTGTGTATATTTTTAAAGCTAAAATTATATATCCTCCTGTAAAGAAATTTTTTAAAACTATTGGGTTTACTTTGCTGGGAATCATTGCTTTGGTGGCTATCAATGCGAATAATATTCTTTGGATAGACAAAAACTCAAAATATTTAGGAGGATTGGCGATGCCGTGGTCTTATTCGGTAAATACGGCACTTTATTATGTTCATAAAGCACAAGAAAATCGGCAAGAGATTTTGTTGCCTAACGCTACGATAAAAAACAATGAAAAATCGGTGGTGATTTTGGTTATTGGGGAATCGGCTCGAAGTCAGAATTTTTCACTCTATGGCTACGGAAAAAACACAAATCCGCTACTTTCAAAAACGGAAAATGTATTCAAATTCAAAGCCAATGCGTGTGCGACATACACCACCGCTGCTGTAAAATGTATTTTAGAACATCAGGATACGGGCGATTTGTATGAAATTCTGCCAAATTACCTGAACCGAAATGGCGTGGAAGTTGTTTGGCGAACCACCAATTCAGGCGAACCACCAATTCGTATAGAAAAGTACCTGACAGGCAGTGATTTACAAAAAAATTGTCAGGGAGACAAGTGCAATTATGATGAGGTACTTTTATCTGGATTGAGGGAACAAATTCAGGCAAGTAATAAGGATAAAATATTGATTGTTTTGCATACTTCTACCAGTCACGGACCTACGTATAACAAAAAATATCCTGCTGATTTTGAGGTATTTAAACCTGTTTGTAATAGTGTAGAAGTAGGAAATTGTTCGCAAGAAGAGCTTATCAACGCGTATAATAATACCATAGTTTACACAGATTATATTTTGCATAATGTTATCGAAATTTTAAAAACTTTGAAAGATTATAAAAGTACGATGCTATATGTTTCAGACCACGGCGAGTCGTTGGGTGAAAAAAATCTATATATGCACGGACTTCCGATGAGCATTGCCCCCAAAGAGCAGTACGAAATACCCTTTATTGTTTGGAAATCAGAAGATTCTAAGCAAATAAAACCGTTAAACGAAGTAACGCAACATCACGTTTTTCACAGTGTTTTGAACTTTTTGGACATCGAAAGCCCAGTTTATAACGAAGAATTGAGTATTTTTAAAGGAGAATAAAGACATTAAGTAGCAAAACAATAGAAATTTTTATATATCTTTGCCCAAAAGAGTCAAAAACCTACTAAAAATCTAAAATCTATGAATTTATCTTGCCTTGTGGTAGATGATGAGCCGATGGCTTTGAATCTGATAGAGAGTTATGTATTGAAAACGCCTTTTTTGAGTTTGAAAGGAAAATTTTCAAACGCTATTGATGTTTTACAATTTTTTCATAACACTTCAGAGACCATTGATTTAGTTTTTTTAGATATCCAAATGCCTGAGCTTACAGGGCTTGACCTTTCCAGAAAAATTCCAACTACTACCAAAATTGTTTTTACGACAGCTTTTGACCAATATGCTTTGGAAGGTTACAAAGTGAATTCTATTGGTTATTTGCTTAAGCCTTTTAGTTATTCGGAATTCTTGGAAGCAGCTGAAAAAGCTCAAAAGATAAGTTCTCCAACTTCTGTTGAAAACACACAATCTGCTGATTATATGTTTGTTAAGTCAGATTATAAACAGCTGAAAATCAAATATGATGATATTATTTATATAGAAGGGCTAAAGGACTATGTAAAAATATACCTTACCACACAGTCAGCCCCCGTTCTTACTCTTTTGACACTCAAAAAACTTACAGAACAACTTCCGTCTGACAAATTTATGCGTGTACATCGCTCATTTATAGTGGCGTTAAATAAAGTACAAGAAGTGGAACGTAATCAGATTATCTTTGGTAAACAGCGTATTACTATTGCAGACCAGCATCGAGAAGCTTTTGATGAGTTTTTAAAACACAACAGCCTTTAATAATCAAAAAATAATGTGAAAATGGTATAAAACATACTTTTTTTCAAGTTTTGTAAGTAAAAAAGTGTTTTATATTATGAAATTTCTTGATTTATTGCTAACTTTGCAGGTCTTAAACAAGAAAAGCTGTTTTTATATCGAATTTATACTGAAAGAAGGTAAATCGGCAATCATTTTTTGATTAAACAAAGTTTTTATGAAAATACATTTGTCCTAATTACTTACAATGAATTTAATTATTGACGAAGGAAATACAACCATAAAAGTTGCTGTTTTTGAAAATCAAAAACAAATTTTTTTTCAGATATTTACCAAATCATCTTTTCAAGAAAAAATATTGCAAGAGATTGATTTTGATAATATTACTCGCGGAATCGTCGCTTCGGTAGTAGAAAATGTACAGGAGCGTTTTGATTTTTTAACAGAAAAAATCAGTCAATTGGTATTTGTAAATTCACAAACACCAATGCCTTTTATAAATAAATACGCCACTCCCAGCACATTAGGTATTGACCGAATGGCGTTAATGGCAGCAGCGGTAAGCCTTTATCCGAACCAAAATGTTTTGGTAATTGATGCAGGAACGTGTATTACTTTCGATATGATTACGACTCAGGGTGAGTATCTAGGAGGAGCTATTGCCCCAGGTATTGCGATGCGTTTTAAAGCAATGCACGAATTTACGTCTAAGTTGCCATTGATTTCGGAGCAGGATTTTGATACGGATAATTTCATCGGTAACTCGACGCAAATGTGTATGCTTTCGGGGGTTTATCACAATGTGGTGTGCGAAATAGAGGGTGTTATCACTAAATATAGAACGAAATTTGAAAATTTAACGATAATTTTAACAGGAGGTAATCATCTTTTTTTGTATAACAATATAAAAAATTGCATATTTGCAAACTCATTTTTTCTGTTAGAAGGATTGAACGCCATTTTGGAATGGCAAAAAAGAGATTGATTATAGAAAAATAACATTACTTTTTGTATATGAATAAAAAAATAATTATACTTTTTGTTGCTTTATTTTCAGTAACTTATACTGTGTTTTCGCAACAAACTACGGAATCGCCTTATTCCTATTACGGTATAGGAGAGTTGAATTCTAACAGCACTATTGAAGAAAGTGCTATGGGAGGAATCGGTATTTTTGCTGATAGTACTCGTGTAAATATGCAAAATCCTGCTTCATTAACCCACCTTAAGTATACTGCTTTTATGGCAGGACTTTCGTTTGAGCGAAAAAAAATTGTTTCAAATACGACAAAATTAACAAGTAAAGCCACCTCGCTTGATTATGTAGCTTTAGGATTTCCTATTGTGGACAAATTAGGTGTTTCATTAGGACTTAAGCCATATTCATCTGTTGGGTACAAATTAGCTTCAAAACAAACGGTTGATGGTGCTGAGCATTTGTCTCAATTTGAAGGAAATGGAAATGTAAATCAAGCGTTTTTATCATCAGGGTATGAGATTTACAAAGGGTTAAGTCTTGGAGCATCACTCAAACTTAATTTCGGAAAAACTGAGATGACCGACCAGTTAAACATTTCAGGAGCTGATTTTATTACACAAGAATACAGCAAATCTTTATATAGAGGAGTTTCAACAAACATAGGTTTATACTATGAAAGACCATTAAAAAATAAATTAAAACTCTCAACATCATTGGTTTATACACCTGAAAGTAAGCTAAATTCTGATAATGAAAGAACGATTTCTACGCTTGGTTATGCAAATAATGGACAGCAATATACCTTAGTGGTGAAAGAAACACAAGCTGTTGATTTAGCTGCCACAGGGCTGAAAGAAACAAAACTTACGTTGCCTTCACAATTCGAAATAGGTGTAGGAGTAGGAGAAGACCAGAAATGGTTCGCAGGTTTGGAGTATACACATTCAAACACTAAAAAATTCTCAAATCCATTCCTTTCGACTACAAATGTAACCTATGAGAATGGATATACATTTGCTTTAGGAGGGTTTTATATTCCGCAGTATAATTCTTTTTCAAGCTATTGGAATAGAGTTACTTACAGAGTGGGAATGCGTTACGAGAAAACGGGAATTATGCTAAATAATGAGTCGATTAAAGACTTTGGCATATCTTTTGGACTTAGTCTTCCCGTAAAAGGATTTTCAAACCTAACAGCAGGTTTTGAATACGGACAAAAAGGAACTTTAAAACAAAATTTGATAAAAGAAAATTATTTTAACTTTAAAATTGGGTTCTCTTTGAATGACAAATGGTTCCAGAGAACAAAGTATCAGTAAGAACACTAAAAAAAAACAAACGAAAAATGAAAAAAAGAATTTTATTAGCAGCATTCGTAGTAAATGTTTTTTACGTAGCCAATGCACAAGCTCAAGGCTGTGAACAAGACGCAGAAATCAAACAAAATCTTTCTTTATTTAACGAAGATGCCAAAGCAAAAAGATTTGATGCAGCATATCCTGTTTGGAAATCTGTTTATGAAAAATGTCCAAGCATTAATGCAGCTGTATTTACCCGTGGTGAGACCATTTTGAAACATAAAATAGAAAAAAGTAGCGGAGCTGAAAAAGAGCAATTTATAAAAGATTTAGTAAAACTTTACGAAGATTATAATAAATATTTCCCTACTCGCTATACAATAGCTGATAAGTACTCTGACCAAGCGATGCTTGCTTTTGACCAAAAAACAGGAACAAGCAAAGAAATTTATGGATTACTACATAAAGCTTTCACAGAGGATAAAAAGAATTTCAAAAATGAGAAAGCATTATATTTGTACTTCTCAGAATTAGTGTCATTACACGAGAAAAATGAGAAATCTTTACAAGAGGTATTTGATACATACGATAACGTTTCTGAGAAAATCCAAGATGAGAAAAATCAGCTTTCAGAGGTAATCAATAAGTACATCGCACAAGAAGAAGCAGGAACTCTTAGCGACCGTGATAAAAAGAACTTGGAAGTAGCTCGTAAACGTGTAGATAACTATGAAACTATTGCAGAGAGTGTTGATGCGAAGTTAGGTAAATTGGCGGATTGCGATAATTTAATTCCGTTGTATAACAAAACTTTTGAAGCTAATAAAACTAACGAAGAGTGGTTACGTCGTGCAGCAGGAAAAATGTCAGATAAAGACTGTACAAGCGACCCATTGTTTGTGAAGATAGTTACTTCGTTACATAACATTTCTCCTTCAGCTTCATCAGCTTATTACTTAGGTGTATTGAATGAGAAAAATAAAAATTCAGCCAAAGCAATTCAGTATTTTAACGAGTCTGTTTCTTTGGAAAGCGATAATCTTAAAAAGTCAAAAATCTTAACTAAGATAGCTTCAAAACACTCAAAAGCAAGTGCTGTGAAATATGCTCAAGATGCGTTGAAATATAATCCTTCAAACTCTGATGCTTACCGAATTATGGCTCAAGCATACGCTGATAGTGCTAATGAATGTGGAAGTACGACTTTTGAAAAAAGAGCTGTTTATTGGTTGGCTGCAAATACTGCTCGCAAAGGAGGTTTGGAAAGTTTAGCGACTCGTTATGAGGCGTATGCTCCTACAAAAGTAGATATTTTTGAATCAGGAATGGCTGGGAAAACCATTACTTTCAAATGCTGGGTAGGTCAGTCAGTAAAAGTTCCAGCATTATAATATGAAGTTTATAACACTCAATAATAAATTAAAAAGCATTGCCGTACTTTGTTGTATGGCAATACTTTTTTCGTGTAGTAATGACCTAAAAAATCTTCAGCAGATGAACATTGTTCATAAATTTCCTCAAGGAGAGGTGTATAATTTTAGGTTAGTTTACACGGATTCTACCAAGGTGGTGGCTATTATTACAAGTCCTCGGAATGATGATTTCTCCAATCAGCGATTTCCTTATTGGGAATTTCCGAAAGGAGTGCGAGTGGAATTCTTCGATAAGGATAACAATAGAAATACGGTAGATGCAAACTACGGCATTGTGTATAGTAATTCGCAAATGGTAGAACTTCGTGATAATGTAGTTCTGACTACTTTTGATGGGAAAAAATTAGAAACATCACAACTTTTTTGGGACCAAAATCAAGATTGGGTATTTACTGAGCGAGATTTTGTGTTCACAGACTCTATCAAAGGAACGCTCACTAAAGGTGTGGGTATGGATTTTGATAAAAACTTTTCTACCGTAAGGGCTCATAAAACTACTGGAATTTTAGCGATTGAAGATAATGAATAATGTAGCGGAGTTGATAAGTTTCCGCATTTAATTTACAAAAATATGAAAGCAAGAATTTTTTTTGAATACGCCTATTTAGCTATTTGTATCTTTTCTATTTATGTGGCGGTGGGTTATTGGAATACATCTGAAATGCAATCGTTTTATCGGTATGTTATTTTTGCAGTCGTTTCGTTAGGAATGTTTTTCTTGAGGCGATATACAAGAAAGAAAAATGAAAATAAATCACAAAAGCCATAATTTATATGTAAAAAACAGTCTGTTTTGAGCTATTTTTCATTCGTATTTTATTAAGGTTTGTTAATTGTTTAGGCAGATGAATCGTAGTTAGTATTTTTTTACTACTTTTGTTGCTTCAAAAGTGGGTTGTTATGATTGTACATAAGCTATCAAATCATTTTTTTGATGATGATTTTAAATTGATAGCCATTCATACTACGATGGAAGACTATCAGTTAGTATATTTTCTGAACAAAATACTTAAATTAAGGCTTGTTAAAAACAAGAAAGAAGACCGTTTGATAGTGAATGAAGATGTTCGTTTCTCATATTATCATTGGAATGATGAGTCTTCAAAGGTAATTTGGCATTGTTTTGCCAATAAAGTTATTTTCGAAAAAGAAATGGTAGGTACATCACTTTTTGCGACAGTACCGACTACTAATTATCTGATAGACAACAAAAAAAAAGTGGATTTTTTCTTAAAGATAGATGCCGAAGAAAGATTTGATGAACTGTCGGTCATTAAGAAAATTATGATAATCCCCAATATTTCAGCAGTATATACTATAAATATAGATACATTAAGTTCAAAACATAAATTAATATTTCAATAATGTTAAGCACAAAAAAAACTAAAATTGTAGCTACTTTAGGACCAGCTACTGACACTCGAGAAGTACTTAAAAATATGATGGAAGCGGGAGCAAACGTATTTCGTATTAATTTTTCGCATGCCGATTATAATGATGTGAAAAATAGAATCGAAATGATTCGTTCTATCAATAAAGAATTTGGATATAATACAGCCATATTGGCTGACCTTCAAGGTCCTAAGCTACGCGTGGGGGTTATGGAAGACAATGTGATTGTAAGTCCAGGGGATAAAATCACTTTCGTTACAGGAGAGCCTTTCGTGGGGAATAAAGAACGGGTATATATGAACTATAAGGAGTTTCCAAAAGACGTAAACCCTGGTGAGCGTATCTTGCTTGATGACGGAAAACTTATCTTTGAAGTCTTTTCTACCAATCGAACTAACGAAGTGGAAGCGAAGGTAATACAAGGAGGAGCTTTGAAATCCAAAAAAGGAGTCAATTTACCTAATACAAATGTATCTTTACCAGCTCTTACTGAAAAAGATATTCAAGATGCGATGTTTGCTATTTCACAGGAAGTAGATTGGTTTGCTCTTTCGTTTGTTCGGCACGCCAAAGATATTCAAGATTTGAAAGACTTAATAATTGAAAACGCAAGTCATAAAATTCCAATTATTGCTAAAATCGAAAAGCCTGAAGCTCTTGTAAATATAGACAAGATTATGGCAAATTGTGATGGAATTATGGTAGCTCGAGGTGATTTGGGAGTTGAAATTCCTGCTGAAGAAGTACCTCTAATCCAGAAAGAATTAGTATACAAAGCCAAAATGAACCATATCCCTGTCATCATTGCTACACAAATGATGGAAAGTATGATTTCAAGCCTTACTCCCACACGTGCTGAGGTAAATGATGTAGGGAACTCAGTAATGGACGGAGCAGATGCAGTAATGCTATCAGGAGAAACCTCTGTGGGAGCATATCCAGTGCAGGTAATAGAACAAATGAGTCGTATTATCCGAAGTGTGGAAGAGTCAGATTTAATTAAGGTGCCGATGCGTACACCTTTCGTACGTACAGGACGTTATGTAACGAATTCGATTTGTTTTCACGCTGCTACAATGGCAAATGAAATGAATGCAAAAGTGATTTCAACCCTAACCAATAGTGGATATACAGCTTATAGAATTTCGTCGTATAGACCGAATTCACATATTTTAGTGTTTACTTCCAGCAAAAGAATATTAACACAATTAAGTCTATTATGGGGAGTTACAACATTCTATTATGACCGATTTGCTTCTACAGATGAAACCATAGAAGACGTGAATCATATTGCTAATGAAAAAGGATATGTAAATATGGGTGATATTATGGTAAGCCTTGCGGCAATGCCTATTCAAGGAAAAGGAAAGGTAAATACACTTCGTGTTACTGAAATAGATTCGTGTGCGATATAAAACTAAAAATAAAAAAATAGGCTACTCAAAAGGTAGTCTATTTTTTTATTAGTTATTATTACTATTATATTTGGTAAGAATAGGAGCAAGTGTTTCTTGGCTCCATTGACCTGCTGCTACCATTGCTTTTTGGGCTAAAACAGCAGATTTGCTTGCCATTTTTTTGCCAATAGGAGTTTCATAGAATTGTAATAATTCTTTGATTTCGTTATGTGTGAATTCTTCCATGTAAACTTTTGCCATTGATTCATAAAGTTTTGGCATAGAGTCTTTTATCTCTTTTTCGGCAGCAGGAAATTTCTCCTGAGGAATCATGCTTTTTAGAGGTTTAATCATTGTATCGAACATCGGTTCGCTCACAATGGTAATAAGTTTTTGAGCATCTTGCTTGAAAGCGTCGTTAGTTTGTCCAGAAATGCAAAATGTAGTAAAAAGCAAAGCTAAAGTAAATAAATGTTTTCTCATTTGTAATGATTTTTTAAGTTATGAAAGCGAAAATACAAATTCTTTACCAGAAAACAAAATAAATGAAGAAAAAATTATTATAAGCGAATTAAGTTAGCGAGTGTAGTTTCATTTTGCAAAGCATAAATATATTCTGAGGATAAAAATAGGACGAATAATATTCCAGATAAAAACGCCTCATATCTTGCTTTATCAATCTTCATTACTTTGTCATAACTGTTAAATTATTATCTTTGTCGTTGTAAATTTACAATAAATGAAAAATAAGTTTGGAAATTTTACTTTACTGAAACTTTTTTTGGTAACTATTTGTTTTTCCGTAGGTATTTCTTATGGGCAACACACTTCCAAAAATATACGTAACAAACTCGAAATCAGTGAAAAACTTCGGGGGGAAGGACGTTTACAAGATACCTATAACACTCTGAAAGAGGCTGAATTACAAGCACTTTCTTCTAGCGTCGAATATCTACCGCAGATTTACACTGAACTGGTAAAATATTACTTTGCAATGAAGAAAAACGATTTGGCAAAGGAATACACCCACAAAGCCACTACCGAAGCTGAAAAAATTAATTCACCAGAAGCTCTTGCTTATGGATATTATGCCAAGGCTTATTACTATAACTATTTGGATATACGTAATTTGGCAGTAGAGAATTGTCAATTAGCACTTTCAATCGCTAACGAAAATCACATTGACGCACTCAAACCGCGTATTTACTACATTTTGTACGGGGCTTATTCGAGTTTTGACCATACTGAACTTGCTCAAAAATATGCTTTGGAAACTATCAAATCAGCAGAAAAGGTCAAGAATTACAACTTGCTTTCCAACGCTTATTCGGCTATGGCTACCGTGATGGGATATTTTTATACCAAAAGTCAAAACGAAATTTATAAGGATAGTATATTGATTTATTTGAACAAATCAGCGATGCTTTACAATCAGCATCCTAACGAAGTGAGTTCTATTACCTATGCCATTACCAACATCAATATTGCCGATTATTACTACCGAAATGGTAATTTGTCTGATAAAAATACGTTGGATAAAATAAAAAATCATACACTTTTGGCACAAAGTTTAACCAAAGAAAGTAGCCCTGTGGTACAAGCAAATGCAAACGGATTGCTGGCAGAAGTAGCCGTAAATCAAGGAGATTACCAGACTGCAGAAAAACTTCTTAATGAAGCTTTTGTGCAAATGAAAACACAGCAAACAACTGATTATTACACACTTACTTCTATTACTGAAGCTCTTGTCAATCTCTATCAAAAGCAAGGAAACTATCAAAAAGCACTTTATCTGAAAACCGAAAAAGAACATTATAATGCCAAACTTTATGACCAAAACCAATTGGAACAAATCTCACGCCTTGAAGCTGAGTTTGAAAACAAACAAATCAAGCAAGAGATTAGTAATGTAAAGCAGTTAGCGGAAACTCGTAAATTACTGAATTTCTTGTATATAGGAATTTCAGTTTTGGTGATTTTCTCGCTGTTTTTCGTAGTTAGAAATCATAAAAATAAAATAAGATTACAGACCGAAAAACAACTTCGTCTTGAAAAAGAGAAGGACGAGGCTCAAGCCAAAGCTCTTCTGAAAGAAAAAGAACGCCGATTACTTTCCATTCAAAAATCGCAAATGGAACGTGAAATTAAAATGCAACTCCGTCTCGAAAAAGAAGAACAATCGCGACTCAAAGCCGAACAAGAGCTATTGCAACTCAAAAATGAACAAATGCAAAAAGAAGTACTTGCCAATGCCCTGCAAATAGACCGCAAAAATAAACTTCTGGAGGAAATCAAAGATAAAATCAAGAAAGAAGGTAATTCTTTTAATATAGAAAGAGTAATCCGAACGGATAAATTTCTGGACGAAGCTATTGAACAAACCGTAAAAGAATTTGAAGACATTCATCCTGATTTCTTTAACAAACTCAACGAACTATCAGCCCACAAACTCACCTCGTTGGATTTGAAATATTGTGCTTATATGTTTCTAAAACTATCTACCAAAGAGATTGCTACGGTATTTAATGTAGAACCCAAAAGCATTCGGATGAGTAAGTACCGAATTAAACAGAAACTCAACCTTCCAAAAGACGAAAACCTCGAAGATTTTTTACAAACCTTCGGGTAATCAGCATTTTTTTGTAAAAATTTATCTTTTGTAGACACTTTGTAGACGCTATTTTCTTGGAGTACTATCATCTTCTTATTACATTTGCCGAAAATAAAATCTCATAATTATGGCAGATGTAAATTCAAAACTTCCGTTTTTAGAAATTATTGAATGGGTGGAACATACTCCTAATCTATTGATGTGGAAGATAGCCGACCAAGATAAAGAAATCAAGAATGGTGCGAAACTCATCGTTCGTGAAAGCCAAAGTGTACTTTTCTTAAACGAAGGAATACTTGCTGATATATTTACAGCTGGTACGCATACACTCTCTACTCAAAATATTCCAATTCTATCAAAGCTCAAAGGATGGAAATACGGTTTTGAAAGTCCATTTAAGGCAGATGTATATTATTTTTCTACCAAACAATTCGTAAACTTGAAATGGGGAACACCAGCTCCTGTACTGATGCGTGATTCGCAATTTGGACAAGTGCGAGTACGAGCTTTCGGGACGTATAATATACGAATTGTAGATATAGGTAAGTTTTTCAAAGAATATGCAGGGACTTACCCAAGTCTCAACGTTTTTGAACTCGAAAATCAGTTGCGTGATTATATAGCACCTAAGTTCGGAGAGGCTCTTTCCAATGCGGGGCTTTCAGTGGTGGATGTGGCGGGTAATATGACCGATTTGAGCAATAAAATTCGTCCAATGATAGAGCCTTTTTTTGCAGATTTTGGGCTGGAAGTAACTCAATTTATGGTAAGTTCGGTAACGCTTCCAGAGGAAGTAACCGAGTTTTATGATAAAGCAACTAGTATGAATATGATTGGTGATATGGAGCGTTTTCAGCAGTTTAATACCGCCAATGCTATTGGTAATGACCGCAGTACGCTCAATTCGGGGGTAAAAGATGGAGTAGCTATGGGAATGATGATGGGAGCTATGCAACAGCAACTGCAACAAAACCAGTCTGATACGCCACAAAGTCCAACTGCTGATGAACCAACTGCTAAACTTCAAAAACTTAAAACTCTTTTTGATAACGGACTTATTGATGAGACAGAATATAAAGAAAAGAAAGCTGAAATATTGGCAAATCTATAAAATATAAATGTCTGGTGGCGTTTATTATTTTGATGAAAATACAAATGTATACATTCAAATTCGTTTGATTAAAAACATTTGTATTTTTTTTATTAAATAATTTATGTTGTCATATTTGGTTTTTTATGAGACAATAGCGTGTTTGAATAAAAAAGGCATACTTATTGCAAATCAAAAAATATCTTAATTTTTTAACTTCATCAGGATATGAAAAAATATATACTTGGCGGAATTGTTTTAATTTTCACATTATTGTTTAGTGAATTAAATGCTCAGGCACCAATTTTTACTAATGCAAAAGCTGAGAAAGTACAATTGTACTTCAATGGAGCCGAAATTCAGCAATCGGCGAATGTGGTGCTTCCTAAAGGAACTTCCGAAGTGGTGATAATGAATGTGGCAAATTTTTTGGACGAAAATTCGATTCAAATAAAGTCTACTTCCAAAGTTACGATTCTGTCGGCTCAGTTCTCAAACCAACCTATCGCAGGATACGATAACCAATACGTAGCCGAGTCGGTACGTCCTATTTGGGATAGTATTCAAGTGGTTGAAAAAGAGATTATTAAAAATACAACACTTAAAAATTCTGTACAAAAATCTATTGAAGTATTGGATAAAAATCAGCAACTTTCAAGCCAAACGATGAATACTGCTGAACTTTCAAAATTGCTTGATTTCCATAAAACTAAACGCTATGAGCTTGAAACACAGCTCAAAACTATCACAGATGATGGTGGAAATTTGCAGAAAAAATTAAGTTCTCTGAAATTTCGGTTAGGAACAGCATCTTCTCAAAATGCGAATAATCGAGGAAAATTAGTTCTTCAAGTAATGAATGAAGTGGCAGGTAAAGTGCCTTTTCAACTGAATTACGTTTCGTATCAAGCTCTTTGGAATCCGTTTTATGAAATTCGTTCGGAGAAGATAAATACTCCCATTGTCTTAAAGTATAATGCAGCTGTAAGCCAAAATACAGGTGTAGATTGGAACGGTGTAAAATTAAGTCTTTCAAGCGGATTGGTAAACCAGCAGACTTATGCTCCTACGATAACTCCTTGGTTTATAGACGCTCAAGAGAGTCAAGATATAGTTTCTGCTCCAGCTGCAACCCGTAAAAAAGCGGCTTTCCACAAAAATTTAGAAACAATGGAACTTATTGCAGTAGAAGCTAATGAGGAAGAAATAGCATTTGAAGATATGGCTCTGAATAATGCGGTAGTAATCGGAGAAAAGCAGTTTAATACCGTTTTTGATATTGACATTCCCTATAATATTCTCTCAAACGGAAAAAAAAACATCGTTTCGCTAAAAAATATTGAAATTCCAGCAGAATATAAGTATTATACGGTGCCTAAATATGACTTAAATGTCTATTTGATAGGAAATATTGAAAATTATGGGGCGTATAACCTATTGCCTGGTGAAGCAAATCTTATTTTTGAAGGAATGTATGTAGGAAAAACGACTCTAAACCCTGAAAATGCGAGTGAAAAACTTATGTTAAGTTTAGGAAAAGATAAAAATATCCGTATTGAAAGAAAATTAGTATCTCAAAATACAGAAAACAAATCATTAAGTTCCAAAAAAATACAAACATTTACCTATGAAATTACTGTTCAAAACAATAAAAAAGAAGCTGTAACCATAGAAATTGAAGACCAAATTCCGCTGAGTATGAATAAAGATATTAAAGTAAATTTAGTATCCTCGGACAATGCTATTTCAGACAAAGAAAAAGGTTCTTTAAAATGGAATTTGAACTTGAAACCAAATCAAAATCAGAAAGTTAGATTCACATATCAAGTAGAATCTGATAAAGATATGATAATTAGCAATTTTTAGAATTTTGGAGAAAATATCTAAGTTTTTGGGTAAAAAAATGAATTATTGAAAAAGATAGTTTAAATCATAAAAAAATGTTTACAGGAATTATTGAAGATTTAGGAAAAATAGTACATATTGAAGCTGAAAAATCAAATATGCATCTATTTGTGAAAAGTAAATTTACCCCCGAGTTGAAAATAGACCAAAGTGTATCGCATAATGGAATTTGCCTCACAGTGGTTGATATTCAAGAAGATACGTATAAAGTAACTGCAATAGCTGAAACTTTGGCAAAGACAAATTTAGGAACATTGCAGGAGGGAGATATTGTAAATTTGGAAAGAGGAATGCTTTTAAACACGCGTTTGGATGGGCATATTGTACAAGGTCACGTAGACCAAACGGGTATTTGTACAGACATTAAGGACGAAAATGGAAGTACCCGATTTACTTTTTCACATAATGCTTCTAACGGAAATGTAACCATCGAAAAAGGGTCTATTACGGTGAATGGTGTAAGCCTTACAGTAGTGGATTCGCTTGAAAATCAGTTTAGTGTAGCGATAATTCCGTATACATTGGAGCATACCAATTTCAAAAATCTAAAAGTAGGAAGTGTAGTGAATTTGGAATTTGACGTGATAGGAAAGTATGTAGCCAAATTATTATCTCTGAAATAAATCTTTTAGCTTAAAAGTCCAAGTTATATCAATGAGTAACACGCTGAATATCCCTAAAATAAGGACAAATTTTAGCAGATTATGCAACAAAATATATCGTTTGTGATGATTACTATTCCAAAGTAAAATTAGTAAAAAACAAAGCATAATAACCACAAAATCAAGATAATAAGCCATATATCCTATCTCAAAATGAGCTATCAGTATGTAAATAGGTAGAAAACAGCAGATTGCAGTAACTGAAATAAGTCCTTTGGCATACTTCTCGCCGTATTTTACGGGAATTGTTAAGTAATTATGGATTAAATCGCCTTTGAGATTTTCTAAATC
>JAUNHN010000006.1:21342-42979 GCA_030523915.1 Capnocytophaga sp.
TTTGATAAAATCTTTGATAAGAATCAGTAAAAAAAGCAATAAAGCGTGAATAAAGATGACTTTTTCAAAATTTTTGTAATAAACAAATACTGCAAAAAAAGGCACAATAGAAAGTCCAGCAGAAGTGAAATTTCCCCAAAAAGGCATTTTCTTTAACCGATGCGAATAAAACCACATTCCGAAAATATATCCAGAAAAAAACAATACAGCTCGAAATGAGACATAACTTGCTACGATTACGGATAGAATATTCAGCAAAAAATAAAGAGTTAGTTTGGTGTTTTGCCCTACTAAGCGGTCAATCATTGATTTTAAAGGCTTGTTAATCAGGTCTTTTTCTTTGTCATAAAACCCATTGATGATATATCCGCCAGCAATGGCTAATGCTCCTGAAAGCACCAGCATAAAAAGATTTTCATCTAATATTACTTCACGTATTGTTTCATTTGAGAGAATAAATATTGATGCCAAATATTGAGCAATACACACCATTAGGATGTTATAACCTCGCATAGAGGAAAACAATCCTAACATTTTTAACAAGGTATGTTTTGTTCTTTTACGCATCATTTTTTCTGTGAGTATACAAAGATATTATTTTTTCGTAAAGAAAAATAAAATTATATGTCGATGTGTAAAATAATGTTTTCTTAGTTGATTAAAAATAAGCCAACTAAGAAAACATATCTGTTTTGATGAATTACTTGTTGTGTTCCTTAATATATTCGAGCATTCGGAGTACCAAATTCGCATCGTCTGCACCTCGAATGCCGTGTCCGTGCATCGGGTATATCGACAAATCTACTATTTTCTTTTTGGTAATAGACTCTTGGATGATAGACATAACGTGCTGAGGTACAACTACATCGTCTACACTTCCGTGAACGAAAAGCAGTTTTCCGCTAAGGTTGTCTAAATATTTCCCTACGCGGCTTTTTTCATATCCTTCTGGGTTAGATGCAGGGGTGTCCATATAGCGTTCGCCGTACATTATTTCGTAAAATTTCCAATCGGTAACTGCTCCACCAGCTATGGCGGTTGTAAACACATTTGGGTGGCGAAGCATCAAACTTGAAGCCATAAATCCACCGAAACTCCAGCCATGAACCGCAATTCGCGACGCATCTACATAAGGCAATGATTTCAAATAGTCAATTCCCACGAGTTGGTCTTGTATTTCGATGTCTCCTAAGCGTCTATGGATAACACTCTCGAAAGCAAAACCACGATTGGAACTCCCTCTGTTATCTATCGTAAAGACGATATATTGCTCATTTTCAGCGAAAATAGGCATCCAAAGGTAAGAGTCTACTCCCCACGAATTAGTAACTAACTGAGCGTGAGGACCTCCGTAAACATACACCAAAACGGGATATTTTTTTGAAGGATTGAGATTTGTAGGTTTGTGGATTTTTCCGTAAAGTGTGGTACCGTCTTCCGCTTTGAGTTCTACAAATTCGGTAGTACCAATAGCAATGCCTTCCCACGGATTTTTAGCTTCTAAAAGATTGACGCTTTTCGCTGATTCTGTGTTGATTATATCAATTTTATTCGGAATGGAGATGCTGCTATATGTGTCCAGCATATATTTTCCGTCTGTGCTTATTTGCGTATCGTGCGTTCCTTTGACTTGGGTTAATTGAGTGATTTTCTTAGGATTAGCTAAATCTATTTTGAATGTATGCTTTTCACGAGCATCGCTTCCTGTTCCTGAAATATAGACGTATTTCCCTTTGCTGTCGAATCCTAAAATATTGTGTACCACCCATTTAAAACTTGTTAATTTTTTGATAAGTTTTCCGTTTGTGTTGTAATGGTAGAGGTTCATAAATCCGTCTCGTTCGCTGAGCCACAAAAATTCATCATTTTTAGAGGGCAAGAATACGGCGGGGTTTTCAGGTTCTACCCATTTGTCGTTTTTCTCTTCAAAAATTGTATTTACTTTTTTGCCCGTAGCGATGTCATACCGATTCAGCCAATAGTGGTTTTGCTCCCGATTGATTTCGGCTACCAATACGTATTTTTCATCGGGCGACCACGATAGGTTGGTGAGGTAATGCTCATCGGTAGTGTCAATATCTAAATAAATGGTTTTCTGTGTATTAGTATCAAAAATACCGATAGCAGCTTGTTCGCTTTTTTGTCCTACCATTGGATATTTTATAATTTTTGAGGTAGCAGGAACCGTATTGAGGTTCACCAGCGGATAGTCGGTTACGTAGGTTTCATTCTTCTGATAGAAGGCTAAAAAATTACCTTTGGGCGACCAAAAAGTCCCTTTTTTGATGCCAAATTCCTGACGGTGAATAGATTGCCCCGAAACGATATTTTTGTCAGAATGGTTTGTAACCGCTATTTTTTCATTATCAGCCATCGCTACGTATAAGTTATTGGCTAACGTATAAGCTACCGCATTTCGTTTCTTTTTAAAATCCTTGTTTTCAGCTTTTTCTGCAAAACGAATAGATGCTATTTTACTGTCGTTCTGATAATTATAAATATGAAAAGCATTTTCAGACTCAAAAATAAGTTCCTTTTCATCAATATATTTGATGGATGGCAAACGCTTTAACTGCGGATAGTTTTTCATCAATTCGCTACCAAAAGTTTTGATTTTTTCTCCGTTACTACCAATGATTTCAAATTGTCCATTGTTATTGTGAATCAATAAGTTAGTGTTGGTTATCCAACGCAAACCGTAGTAGCTTTCAGGATATAGAACGCTGTATCCTTGCGGTGTATCTGGATTTTCGTAGTATCCAAAAACCGCATCTTGAATCGTAATTTTCTTCTGTGCAAAAATTGCCACAGAACTCACGAAAAACCATAAAAATAAGTGTTTTTTCAATTGTAAATATGTTTTTTTAATTTGTGTTTATATGTGTCATTTGTGGTTAATTTTATAGAGACGTTTCAGACTTTACTCAGACTGAATAACGATTGATACAAAAAGTATGATATTTTACAAAAAAAAGTATGTTTCTGTCAGGCTGAGCGTAGTCGAAGCCCTATAATGATAAGGCTTCGACTACGCTCAGCCTGACAATTGGAACTATCATCATACTTTTTATAACACGACCTGAATAACATATTATTTTGTATCTTTTTTAGGTCGGATGCCCAGCATTTTCTTTTCAAAAGCCCAAAAAAATCGAAATTGCCCTAAAAGTGTGCCTACAATTAGTAATGTTATTTGGTATATTGGCAAAATCACAATCAGCCGAAGTGTCCACGCCAAAATAGGGTGGAAATTATTGAAATCCAGCCCGATATAATCACAAAAAGGACGAGATATTTTAGCTGATAATGAGCCTGTTATAGTAAAAGCTAACAGAATAAGCCATAGTTGTGTGTTGGAAGTTACGTTCCAACGCTTTTTCAGTTTTTCAAACATATATTTTTAAAATATTGCTAATAATTTATACTATTATTTTTTGAATTTATTTCGATTATCTTCTCCCCATAAAAGTTTGTTTCTCAATGTGTTAATAAAACTTTCTTTTTCTAATCGAATCATTTTGATGGAAAAATCAGCTTTTCGTATTGTAATTGAAACTTTGTTCGGAAGGGTTTCAATACGAGAATCTAATGAAACAAAATATTTTTTCTCTCTTCCCGAAACGGAAAGTTTTATTTCCGTATTATCAGGAATTATTAAAGGGCGCGCGTTCAGATTGTGAGGAGCTATGGGTGTGATAACCAGATTTTTAGCATCAGGAATAATAACAGGACCTCCACAACTTAAGGAATAACCTGTTGAGCCAGTTGGGGTAGAAATAATCAGTCCATCAGCCCAATAGGAGGTAAGGAATTCACCATTAAGTTCTGTGTCTATTGTAATCATTGAGGCTGTATTCTTCCGAGTTACCGTAATTTCATTTAATGCGAAATTAATATCAGAAATAGGAATTTCGTTATCACTTATAACTGCTTCAATTACAGAACGTTCAGATGTTTTGTATGATTTGGTTCGCAAGGCGTGTAATACATTTTTAATTTCGTCTTTTTGAGCCATTGCCAGAAATCCCAATCGTCCTACATTGATTCCTAAGATGGGAATATTTAAATTCCTAACAAATGTAATGGCTCTCAAAATAGTGCCATCGCCCCCAATGGTGAGCATTACATCAAAAGAAGCATCTAAGTCATTGAAGCCAGAAAATACTTCTTTTGACTGATAATCAGGAAGTTTCTTTTTTAATTCTTCAAAGAAATTCTTCTCAATGTAAACCTTGTCGGTAGGTTGAAAATTAATAAGCAAGTCGGTAAGTACTTTTCTATAATTTTCAGAATATTGCTGAGCGTAAATGGCTATTTTCATAGGTTAGTTGGTTAAAAATCAAAAACTTAGATATTTTTCAAAATAATCCGATTTGTCTTTTAATTCTTGCAAATATAAGTCATCTTCTTTTTCCAGCAAAATGGCATATCCGTAACGGCGAAATGTTTGTAAGATTTCAGCAATAGAATTAGAGATGATTTTCAGTGTAATACGTACTTTTGTATTGGAATAATCAGAGATGAAAATACCTAAAAGTTTAGCTCGGCTTGATTCCACAATTTGAGCTATTTCACTGAATGAATATTCGTCTTGATTTTTTTCCAACACGATGAAACTCCCCGTTTCTTTCAGAAAAGGTGTTGTGGCAAATAGGTGAATAAAATCAACTAATTGATAATAACCCATGTATTGGTTGTTTTGGTCTAAAACAGGGACTATATTGGTGTCATATTTTGCAAAAATTTCCATGATTTCTTCCCATTGAGAATCCGTTTTTGCGAAAAATACGTCCATATCATATAGTAGGTCGGCAATAGTTTCTTTATTGGGATTGGAAAAAATAGTTTTAGTGGACAATAGTCCAGCAAAATGTCCTATATTAAATATAGGTGTGTGTGAGATATGATGTACCTTGAGTAAACTCATCGCTTCGGTAACGGAAGTAGCTGGAGTGATGCGCGGTAAATCGTTTTTTAGAGAGTTGTGAATCGACATATTTAGCTCTATTTTTTGCAAAATAATTAAATTAATTTGAAAAAAAGATGTTTGTGGTGATTTTTTTTGGAAAAAAGGAAGATTAAAGGTTTGTTTTTGGTAGAAAAATCAGGTCTGAAATGTTAATTTTTTTTATAAAATCGTATTAAAATTTTTTAGATTCGACCTCTGTGATAATATGTTAAATGTCTGTTTATCAATAAATTAATTTGTTAAAATTCTTTTTTGTTATATATCGTATCGTTAAAATATTCGGTCAAAGCATTTTTATTATAGAAAGTTTTGCTATCTTGCACCCGAATTTTTATGCTAACAATAATAGGTTTACTATGAAGAAAAATTTATTAAGAATTTCGGTTGTTATAGCGATTTTTTCAGGTTTGTTTTTGACAAGTTGCGGCAAAAAATCTGATAAAAATATTTCAAATGCAACGGGATGGAAAATTAACTCAAAAGAAGGAGGTTTCCAGTATAATACTGATTTCAAAGAGCAGGAAGCAGCTCCAGGGCTTGTTTTGGTAGAAGGAGGAACTTTTACAATGGGACAAGTGCAGGATAACGTGATGCATGAATGGAACAATGCACCATCGCAACAGCACGTACAATCATTTTATATGGATGAAACAGAGGTTACCAACAAAATGTATATGGAGTATTTGGATTGGTTAAAGCAGGTTTTTCCTCCTGACCAAGAGCAATACAGAAATATATATGTAGGAGCTTTGCCTGACACATTGGTTTGGAGAAGTTCGCTTGGCTTTAACGAGTCAATGGTAACGAACTATTTACGCCACCCTGCTTATGCAGAATATCCAGTAGTAGGAGTGAATTGGGTACAAGCAGTTCAATTCAGCGTTTGGCGTACAGACCGTGTGAATGAGGCTATATTGGAAAAATCAGGACATTTGAATAAAGGGACTCGCTATCAGGTAGAAGCTGAAAGTACTTTCAGTACAGATGCTTATTTGAACACACCTTCTAATTCTTATGGAGGAAGAATTTCTGAGTTTGCAGGAGCTAAATCGGTAACTAAAGAAGGAGAGCCTACTTATGCAAAACAAACAAGTGGTATTTTGGTTCCAGAATATCGCCTACCTACAGAGGTAGAGTGGGAGTATGCTGCTAAATCATTGAACGGAATCCGTGAGTACAATACGGTTCGTGGTAGAAAAAAATATCCTTGGGATGGAGCTTATACTCGTTCTACAAAACGTGCTACTCGTGGAGACCAATTAGCTAATTTCAAACAAGGAAAAGGTGATTACGGTGGATTGGCAGGATGGTCTGATGACCGAGGCGATATTACAGTAGCTGTAAAAACATATCCGCCTAATGATTTCGGATTATATGATATGGCAGGAAATGTGGCTGAGTGGGTAGCAGACGTATATCGTCCAATAGTAGACGGAGACGTAACTGATTTTAACTACTATCGTGGTAACGTATATATGAAACACTCTATCGGTGAGGATGGAAAACAAGTGGTAGTAACAGCTGACAACATTAAATACGACACACTTAGCAATGGAAAAATCATAGCAAGAAATCTACCAGGAAACTTGGCTACTGTACCAATTGATGAGAATGAAACCTACTTGCGTTATAACTTTACACGAAGTGATAACAGAAGTTATAAAGACGGGGATAGATCTTCATCACGTGATTACCGTGAAGGAAGAAATGAATTAGGAGCTGCTGATGACAGAGACTATAAGAATACTATGTACAACGCTCCAAAACATACAATTGAAATGGATTCATTAGGTCTAAGTCGCAAATTTGATAAATCAAACGCTCGTACAACTCTGATTGATGATGAAGTGCGTGTTTATAAAGGAGGTTCTTGGAGAGACCGCGTGTTTTGGATTGACCCATCACAGCGAAGATATTTACCTCAGTATATCGCAACAGATTACATCGGATTTAGAAATGCAATGAGCCGTGTAGGTTCAAAATCATCTAAAAAGAATAAAACTCCAAAAGGATAGTTTTTTAAATTTATATAGAACGAAAAACTCTGTAAAATAATCATTTACAGAGTTTTTTTATTGGAAATATTGTTTTGTATATTATCATTTTTACATAATTACGATTGATTTTATGAAAGACTTATACTTAAAATTTATAGCCTCATCGGGCATTTGTACTGATAGCCGTAATATTACGCAAGGATGTATTTATTTTGCCTTAAAAGGAACTTCATTTGATGGAAATACTTTCGCTGAAGAAGCTCTTTTAAAAGGAGCTTTATATGCAGTAATAGATAATCCGTTATTAAAAACATCGGACAAGATGATAGTTGTAGACGATGTACTCACCACATTACAACAATTAGCAAACTATCACAGAAAGACGCATAAAACACTTGTGATAGCTATAACAGGAAGTAATGGTAAAACGACTACAAAAGAGCTTATTAAAGCTGTTCTTAGTGAAGCATTTAATGTTACGGCTACGAAAGGAAATCTGAATAATCATATAGGAGTGCCTCTCACTCTTTTGTCTATAAAACCAGAAACGGATATTGCTATCGTGGAAATGGGAGCCAATCATCTTAATGAAATAGCTTTTTTATGCTCTATTGTAGAGCCTGATTATGGATATATTACCAGCATCGGCAAGGCACATTTAGAAGGATTTGGTAGTTTTGAAGGTGTTATGAAAACCAAAGGAGAACTCTATCAATATTTAAAAGAACATAATAAAACCATTATTGTTAACAATAACGACAAAATTCAAAGGCAACTTATAGGTGATTACCCGAATGTCTATTCTTTCGGAGATACACCAGAAGTTAATGTGATGGTACGTTATGAAAGAACGAATCCCGCAGAGGTTTCTTTTGGCGATACATCTGTGGCAGAAGTTTATGATGAATTAGGAGAAAAATTACAACATTCTGAAATTGAAGGGTTTTCGTCGGCTGTTACACAAGTAAAATCGCATTTGACGGGAAGTTATAATTTCTCAAATATTGCTGCAGCAATAGCATTTGGAAAGTTCTTTAAACTCTCATCAGAAGCGATAAAAAGAGGAATAGAGCAATATATCCCGAATAATAATCGCAGTCAAATTATAAAACAAGGAAGTAATACGATTCTATTAGACGCATATAATGCCAATCCAAGTAGTATGACCGAAGCAATAAACAACATACGAACAATTACCGATTTTACAAAGAAAGTACTTATACTTGGCGATATGTTTGAGTTAGGGGATTACGCTAGTATAGAACATCAAAATATTGTAAACTTGATTCAGCAAACGCCTTGGGAAGCTGTGTTTTTAGTGGGAGAGAATTTTGCAAAAACACAAAGTAATTATCTTACATTCAATACGTTTGAAGATTTCAAAAAAGTTTTTAGTCAGTATAATTTTTCAGATACCTTGCTTCTAATTAAAGGCTCAAGAGGAATGGCTTTGGAGAGGCTTTTGGAAGGTAAAATATAATTAAAAAACGGATAACTTAGAGAAAGCTATCCGTTTTTTTAATGGATTTATTTTGTAATCGAATCAATGGTGTCTTTAGGAACGCTATCATTTTCGGTTTGCAAAAGGTCATCTTCAGTTTCCAATTCTTCCAAATCTTCATCACTCATAAATGGAGCAATGAGTTTTTTTAGAGAATCATAATGCTTTTTGTAGAAATCTTTATCATAATTCTCTATTTCGATGAGTAATTGCATATATCGACGGATGGTATAATCAACATCGCTATATCGCTTAAATAGCTCATCTGCTGGGAGATTTACAAAATAATTCAATTCTTCTTGGTATTTTGTAAATATTTTTGAAGCCAATTCACGTCCTTTGGCAGGTTCATCTACTTGGTAATATCCTGTAACATAAGGGTCTAAGGTGAAATAGTGTTCGTAATATTCCATTGGCATATTTTTCATTGCCAAATCCAAAATATTTTTCGCTTTGTCTATTTTCTTTTCTGCAATTAGCTGACCAACAAGCCGAGCAAGATTTCCTCTGAAAACAAGGCTGTTACGGCGAGTTTCTACATCGTGATAAATATCGGGACTTCCCATATTGCCCCATTTCCATTTCATTACGATATCATACATCAAATCGCTGTCTATACGACCCATATCATACGGATTATTCTTATTAATAGCTGTTTTAATAGGAACTAATTTATAAACTAATCCGTCTAATTGTAAATAATCTTTCAGCCAAATATATTCTTGGGCATCGTAGGTTCCGCCTGAGAAATAAATCGGACGTTTCCAATCGTTATTAGCGAGAATATCAAGCATCACTAAGCGACTTTTATCAATCATCGAAGGGAGCTTAATATCAATATAATCTACAATAAGATGGGCATCTTCGGGTTTTACTAAGCCACTTTTCAGCACGTTTTCTTTATTTACAGGAACACGTATTTTATTCGTAGGGTAGTAATGTATTGATTTACCATTTTCAAATGTTTGCTTGGTGTTAGGGTCATCACTTGTTACCCAATTCATAAAATCTTTTATATTCCACACATTATCAGTACGTTGAATGTAATATATCGCATCGCGAACTCCAGCGTATTGACTGTGAACTAATTGTGAAGGGATTGGGTTACTTTCGTAGGCTTTTCGTTTCATTTGGTCTATGTACCAATCTGTTAGAAGTAAACTCGTATTGATAGTGCGAACATCTGTGCGATAGCCTTCAATTTCTTGTGCATACCATAGTAAGAATGTATCGTTGTCCCCGATGGTAAAAATCATGGCTCCCACATCTTCTTTTATAGAATCTAAATAGCTATGAGCGATGGCTTGTGCTGAATATTTGCCCGAGCGGTCGTGGTCTCCCCAGTTTTGGTAAGCCATTAAGGTAGGCACAGAAAGTAAGGTTACACCAATTACCAAAGGAGATAATAGTTTCGGGGTTACATATTTTTTAAGCAAATCAAAAAGAGCATACACACCTACACCAATCCATATCGTAAAGGTAAAAAACGAACCCACCAGTGCATAATCTCGTTCACGAGGTTCAAAAGGACGCTCGTTTAGATATACTTTCAGAGCCAAACCTGTAAACATAAATAGTACGAATATTACCCACGTTTTCTGTTCACTTCGCCAAAGCATATATATAAGCCCTACTAAACCTAAAATTAGCGGTAGAAAGAAATAAGTATGCCGTCCTTTATTATTTACTACATCTGAAGGCAGATTGTTTTGCGAACCGATGTGTAATTCATCTATAAATTTAATACCACTGAGCCAATTTCCGTGATTATTATGTATTTTGCCTTGGATATCATCTTGCCGTCCTACGAAATTCCACATAAAATAGCGGAAATACATATACCCCATTTGGTAAGAGAGCATATATTCTATATTTTGCAAGAAACTTGGCTTTTCGATGTCCAAATAATCTTTAAATCGACTTAAAAAATGGTCGTATTCATCAGGACTTACCTCACCAGCTTTCACTCGTAATTTGAAATCATTAATAGCTTGGTAAAGCTCTTTGTTTGAAAAATATTCAGGTTTGATGGAAAAATCCAAAAGCCCTGTGAGCATCATATAGTTGCCAGCATGTTGTTGGCTCCACATACGAGGCAAAAAGCCAGTATGATTAGAATTCGGTAACGGGACAGAATTTTCGTAATCGTTTACTATAATATATTCTTTTTTAGCATAGTCTCTTTCATATTTGGGTTTGCCGTCTTTGTATGGATTTTCAGGATTTAGGTCGGCATACATATCCGAGAACATAGGTCCGTAGAATAAGTGCGTTTCAGGATATTGCTCTAAATTATAGTAAGCCAATAACAAACGTGCGTCCGTAGGGCTATTTTCATTGATAACCACATTGGCATTGGCACGAATAGGAATCATCAGCCACGATGAAAACCCGATTAATACGAACAAAACGCAAAGTGTGATGGTCTGTAAATAAACCTTATTTCGCTTGTAAGTATATCGAAGTGTAAAGAAAAACGCCAAAGCAATGGAAAGCCCTGCCACGATAGTTCCTGAATTAAAAGGCAAACCTAATGAATTTACAAAAAACACTTCCAAATATCCAAAATAAGCCAAAGTATAAGGAAGTATTAGCTTGAAAATCAACAATAAAATGGCAATAGAAATAACATTGGCAATAATAAAATTCTTAAAGTTCTTTTTGAATTTGCTATTAAAGAAATACAGCATCCCGATAGCAGGGATAGTAAGCAATGCCATAAAATGAACTCCGAAAGATAATCCGATAACTAATGATATTAAAATCAGCCACTTATCACCACGTTCATTATGCAAATTATCTGTCCATTTAATACCTAACCAAAACATTGCAGCCATAAAAAGCATTGCCATAGCGTATACTTCGGCTTCGACAGCGTTGTACCAAAAACTATCCGAAAAGGTGTAAGCCAACGCTCCTACAAATCCACTTCCAATAATAACTAAACCTTGTGGGAATGATAAGCTCTCTTCTGAATTGCCTTTCAAAGCAATTTTTTTAGTCAAATTGGTAATGATAAAGTACAAAAACAAAATAGTAAATGCACTTGAAAATACAGACATATAGTTTACAAATAAGGCTATTTTGTCTGCATCAGGAGCGAAAAAAGCAAAGAAAGCTCCCATCATCTGGAAAAATGGAGCCCCAGGAGGGTGTCCTACTTCTAACTTTGCCGATGTAGAAATATATTCTCCACAATCCCAAAAACTTACCGTAGGCTCTACGGTTAATCCATAGACAATCAATGCAATAACAAAAGTAGCCCACCCAACAATAAGGTCGTATTTTTTAAAATCTTTCGCGGTCATTTATACTGTTTTTGAAAAAAATTAGTAATCAAGTAGGAGGAAGTGTTAGTTACATCATTCCTAAATTATCAATTTGGTTTAAGGGGCGAATTTAATAAAAAAAAGCATATAGTAAGTATAAATAGGTATTAAATTTTGAATTTATTTTCCAATTTTGAGGTGTCTGATTATTTGTTTTTCCCATATTTTTTTGTACTTTTGACCAAATTTTAAACAACTAAAACGATGTATCATACTTACATTAAAAAAACAAGTCTTGCTCTGTTTGGAACGTTTCTGTTTACTGGGGCAATGGCACAGCACAAAACGCTGGGGGGCTTCGCTTATGGCGACCAACAAGCTCCTACGGGCAAGGAATGGGAATCGGTAGAGGAACTTTCCCTGAATAAGGAATATCCGCGAGCGTATTTCTTCTCTTTCGAAAATCAGCAGAAAGCGGTAAACGTCTTGCCTGAAAATTCCAAATATTGGAAATCGCTGGACGGAAATTGGAAATTTCATTGGGTAAAAACACCTGACGAAAGACCCAAAGATTTCTACAAAAAGGATTTCAATACGGCTTCGTGGGACGAAATTCCCGTGCCTTCCAATTGGAATATCTACGGAATTCAGAAAAATGGCGACCTAAAATATGGCGTACCGATTTATGTGAATCAGCCTGTGATTTTTCAGCATAAAGTGGAAGTAGACGACTGGCGTGGCGGAGTGATGCGTACGCCTCCAACACATTGGACTACATATACTTACCGAAACGAAGTAGGTTCATACGTCCGTGATTTTGACGTGCCAAAAGATTGGGACGGAAGGGAAATTTTCATTGATTTCAACGGCGTAGATTCGTTCTTTTACCTTTGGATAAACGGGCAATATGTTGGTTTTTCTAAAAACTCTCGAAATGTAGCTTCGTTTAACATCACCAAATATCTTCAAAAAGGCAAAAATAAAGTGGCTGTGGAGGTGTATCGCAGTTCTGACGGCTCGTTTTTAGAGGCTCAGGATATGTTCCGCTTGGCGGGAATTTATCGAACTGTGGCATTGCGTTCTGTGCCAAAAGTGCATATTCGCAACCTGAATGTTATCGGAGATTTGGACAGTAATTACCAAAATGGAATATTGAAAATCAGTACCGAAGTACGTAATTTAGACAAAAAAGAAGCTAAAAAATACAGCATTTCGTATTCGATTTATGAAAATGAATTGTATTCCGATAAGTCGAAAAAAGTCAATGAAGTAACAGGAGTTTCGGCAGTAAATAGCCTTAAATCAAAGGAATACCAAACGCTGAAAATAGAAATCCCTGTGAATGAACCTAAAAAATGGTCGTCAGAGTTTCCGCATCGGTATGTTTTGGTTGCCGAACTAAAAGACAATAAAGGGCGTGTGGTGGAAACGGTTTCTACCTATTTCGGATTTAGAAAAGTGGAAATCAAAGACACCAAAGCCGAAGACGATGAATTTGGCAAAGCAGGGCGTTATTTCTATGTGAATGGTAAAACGGTGAAATTCAAAGGAGTAAACCGACACGAAACGCATCCTGCTCAGGGACACACACTTACGCACAAACAAATGCAAGATGAAATCTTCTTGATGATGCGGGCAAACATTAACCACGTACGAAATTCACATTACCCAACCGACCCGTATTGGTATTATCTCTGTGATAAATATGGTATTTATTTGGAAGATGAAGCGAACATAGAGTCGCATCAATATTATTACGGCAAAGCCTCCTTATCACACCCAAAAGAATGGGGAAAAGCCCACGTAGCCAGAGTGGTAGAGATGGTGGAAGCGACTTATAACAATCCTTCTATCGTGATTTGGTCGCTTGGAAATGAGGCTGGTCCAGGGCAAAACTTCGTTACGGCATACAATGAATTAAAGAAATTGGACACCTCCCGTCCTGTTCAGTACGAACGAAATAACGACATCGTGGACATAGGCTCGAATCAATATCCGTCTATCGCTTGGACTTACGGTGCTGCCGAAGGAAAATTTGACATCAAATATCCGTTCCACATTTCGGAATATGCTCATTCTATGGGAAATGCGTGCGGGAACTTGGTGGATTATTGGGACGCTATCGAAAGTTCTAACTTCATCTGCGGAGGTGCGATTTGGG
Organism: Capnocytophaga sp.; assembly: GCA_030523915.1. GTDB lineage: Bacteria > Bacteroidota > Bacteroidia > Flavobacteriales > Flavobacteriaceae > Capnocytophaga. The sequence goes on from JAUNHN010000006.1 coordinate 35,240, forward strand.
ATTGGGTAGACCAAGCGATGTACAATTACACCAAAGACGGCTATCGTTATCTGGCGTATGGCGGTGATTTCGGTGATACGCCCAATGATGGGCAGTTTGTAATGAACGGAGTTATTTTTGCCGACAGAACGCCCAAACCGCAATATTTTGAAGTGAAAAAAGTATATCAATATATTGGCGTGAAATTATTAGACGAGAATGGAAATAACTATACGAAAGATAGTAAAGGAATTTATCATATAGAAATATTCAATAAAAATTATTTTACAGATTTATCTGATTATGAAGTAATTTGCACAATTTACAAAGACGGTGAACTCCAAAATACAATGCCTTTGGAAATAGGAAATATTCCTGCTCGAACTAAAAAAACTTTTGTCAATCCATTTACCAAAATTTCAGAAATAGAAAAAGTTTCAGAAAGAAATAAATCAGAATATTTCCTAAAAATTCAGTTCAGATTGAAAGAAAATAAACCTTGGGCAGAAAAAGGCTACGTTCAGGCGGAAGAGCAATTCTTATTACAAAATGCCGAGACAAGACCTTCTATTGCCGAAACAGCCAAAGGTGATAAACTGCAAGTTGCTGATAACTCAGAGGTTACAACTGTTAAAAACGGAGCTTTTTCCGTAGTTTTTGATAAGAAAACAGGAAGTATTTTCAATTACAAAATAGGAAATGAAACCATTATTACTGACGGTAATGGACCAAAAATCAATGCTTTACGTGCATTCGTAAACAATGATAATTGGGCATATATGGAGTGGTTTGAAAAAGGACTTCATAACTTAAACCATAAAGCTATATCAAGCCAAGTGGTTGAAAATAAGAATGGTACAGTTTCGTTATTTTTTACCGTAGAATCCCAAGCCCCAAATGCAGCTAAAATTCACGGAGGAACAAGTTCAGGGAAAAGTTCCATAGAAGAGATTGTAAATCAGCCTTTTGGAACAAATGATTTCAAATTTACTACCAATCAAATTTACACCGTTTACGCTGACGGTTCTGTGGAATTACAAGCAAGTATTTCGTCTAACGACAGTAGCGTAACGCTTCCGCAGTTAGGTTATATAATGAAAGTTCCTACGAAATTTGAAAATTTCACCTATTATGGTCGTGGAAAATATGACAATTATAACGACCGCAAAGCAGGTGCTTTTGTAGAAATTTTCAAAAATAAGGTAGCAGATGAATTTGTAAAATTCCCAAAACCACAAGATATGGGACAGCACCAAGATACACGCTGGGCAGCACTTACGGACGCTAACGGAGCTGGTGTGGTAGTCGTTGGAGCAATACCAATGTCGGTTTCAGCACTTCCTTACACGGCTAAGGAAATGATTCTGGCGGGGCATCCTCATCAGTTGCCACAATCTGACGGCACGTACCTTCAGCTAAATATCGCAACTACTGGTTTGGGAGGCAATAGCTGTGGGCAAGGAGCTCCCCTTCCGAAAGACCGCGTGATGGCAAAATCGTATGATTTTGGGTTCGTAATTCGTCCTGCGAAAGGCAATCTTTCCGAAGTAGCCAACGTAAGTTTGGCAGGAGAAACCCCACTTTCAATCGCACGAGACAAGGTAGGAAAAGTGTCCATTTCCACAGCAAATCCGTTTGCATCTATTCAATATACGATTGACAAAGGCAAACCTCAAAAATACAACCTTCCGTTTGAACTTACAAAAGGAGGAACCGTAACAGCTTGGTTTACAGATAAGCCAATGCAAAAATATACAACTACCTTTGGGAAAATAGAAATCGTTCCGATGCAGGTGATATTTGCAAGTAGCCAAGAGGTGGGCGAAGGCAACGCAAGTAATTTGGTAGACGGCAATCCTAATACGATTTGGCATACAATGTACTCATTTACAGTAGCTAAGTATCCGCACTGGGTAGATTTTGATATGCAAAAAGAGACACGCATCAAAGGGTTTACGTATTTGCCACGTAGCTCGGGTTACAATGGTTCAGTGAAAGATTACCAAATCCACATTAGCAAAGACGGTAAAAATTGGGGCGAACCAATCAAGGTCGGTCAGTTTGAACGCTCTACGAAGTTACAACGTATTCTTTTCGACAAACCCGTAGAAGCGAGATACGTACGTTTTACAGCTCTGAGCGAACAATATGGACAAGATTTCGCCAGTGGAGCGGAATTTTCAGTGATTGCAGAGTAAATTTACCTACAAAACAATTTACCCAAAAGATTCAAACACTCTTTTTTGAGTTCTCAAATAATAAAAAGAGTGTTTGTTCTTGTTATTATCTCAAAAAGGACATTTTATAAATAATCACTACTAACCGACTAATTTTAGTCAGTTAGTAGTGATTATTACTTATAACAAAAAGGTATGATTTTTGATAAATATAAAACAAAATCATTAAATCTATGAAATTCATTCAAATCAGTTTAGTATTGGCAAGTTTTAGCCTATTTTCGCAGAGTTTTATAGACCTCAGTATAAAAAATATAGAGCGAGGAACCATCTATAAAAGTGATAAAACCCAAATAGAAGGCAAAATTACAAGCCCTCTAAGCCCTCAGCAAGGAAATATAAAAATAAGAACTTCTGGCAAAAATATAAAAACAAAAAGCCACGAAATTGACTCTATTGTATTTGATAATCAAGCCAAAACCACTATCATATACAGCCCAACGATTTCGCTAAGCAACTACAACAATATAAAAAATAAAAAGCCAGAGTGGTTAGAAGTTGTCATAAAAGGAGAATTTTTGCTCTACAAAAACACTTATTTGGAACACCGAAAAGAATACAGCAAAAGTACCACACAGTACTATTTAAAACGAAAAAATGAACCCTTCCCTGCTCTAATTGGCGTAAAAACCAACGAACCTATACCAAGTACAAACGATAGAAGTTTCAATAAAAATTTGGAAAAGTATTTTTCCGACCAACCTGAAATACTTCAAAAAATAAAAGAAAAAGAATACAATCTAAATGAAATGCACCTTTTGGTAAATAAATACAATGAATTGGTAAATTCAAAACAGAAATAAATCAAAACAATTCAATGCAAGAGAAAAAATGTTTCACGGAAATATTTTTCTCGTTTTCAATATGAGTTATTTAATACTGGAATAAAGATACAACATAGAATTTTATTTACAAAACGGAATTAAGAGGATTGAAATTGCAAGATAATTAAGACTATAAGAGAAAATTTAACGAAACTACGATGGACGAATGGTATTATAAAACCTAATTAGCCCAACGAAAATACAAGCAATGGAAGAAAAAAGTAAATATCTGTTTTTACAGAAGAGCGATTAAAAAAAGTACAAGCGATTAATAACAACGAAAAAAGTTATTCTTGTAAGTTGAATTTAATTAATAAAATATTTCATAATTTGTAAACTTTTGTAAATCAATCATTCAAAAAATAATTTGCATAAAAAAAAATAAAAAATGATTTGATTTATTTGCAATTTTAAAAAATACATGTATCTTTGCACCGCAAAATTAATGATTGGCTCATGGTGTAATGGTAACACAGCAGATTTTGGTTCTGTTATTCAAGGTTCGAGTCCTTGTGAGCCAACAAAAAACTCTTGATTTTATCAAGAGTTTTTTATTTTTTAAATATTGCCTGAAAAAAAAACAGCCATTAAATTTTCAATCGTAAAAATTATTCAGGATAATTTAGATTTTCTTCTTTTAAGTGGTAAAGCACTTCTTCAAGATATTTTTTAGCTTCATATTTTGCCATTGGGAGGTTATTGTTATAAAAATTACCACATTCCAACGCAGAAGCACCCGGTATTTCACCTTCAAATTTCGCTATATATTCAAACAAACGAATCATCAGAGGAGCAATGTCTTTGGATGTATAATCTCCGTTCAAAATGAGATAATTACCTGTCATACAGCCCATAGGTCCCCAGTAAATAATTTTGTCTTTCCAATCACTATTGCGTAACCAAGTGGCAGCCAAGTGTTCAATAGTATGAATTTCAGCTCCTCCCAAAACAGGCTCTCTATATGGCAATTTCATTCGTATATCAAACGAAGTAATAGCATTGTTGCCTACATAATCTTTACGAGATACATAAATCCCGCGTTGTAGCTTCAAATGGTCGATACAAAAACTTGCAATTCTTTCCATAGTTGTATTTTTTTTCTTAAAAATTAGTTTTTTTGTTAAGTTACATCAGTTCACTATACCCAATGGCTTTCCCAATGAGGGTTGTGGAGGTGCAACTTTCTATTTTTACGTTTACAAAATCACCTACTTTGTAATTTTCTTTATCAAAAACTACTACGGTGTTTTGTGTATTTCGTCCCATCCACTGTTTATCAGACTTTTTAGAATCTCCTTCGATAAGCACTTCACAGATTTGTCCTACTTTTTCCTGTGTACGTATTAAGCTATGTTTTTGTTGTAAATCAATGATTTCTGCCAAGCGACGTTTTTTTGTTTCTTCAGGGACATCGTCAGCAATTTTGCGAGCAGCAAGCGTTCCAGGACGTTCAGAATAAGCAAACATAAAACCAAAATCATATTTCACATACTCCATCAGCGAGAGTGTATCTCGGTGGTCGTCTTCCGTTTCGGTAGGAAAACCAGCAATCATATCTTGGGAGATGGCACACTCAGGGATTCGTTTGCGGATATTGTCTATAAGCTCAAAGTACTCGGCACGCGAATGAAGTCGGTTCATAGCCTTTAAGATACGGTCGCTTCCACTTTGTACAGGAAGATGGATGTATTTGCAAATGTTATGATGTTTCGCCATTGTGTCAATTACATCAAGAGTCATATCTTGTGGGTTCGATGTAGAGAATCTAATACGCATCTTAGGGTACGCTGTGGCTACCATATCTAATAGATTTGCAAAGTTTACAACCGTAGCTTTTTGCATTTCACTGGCTTTATCGAAGTCTTTTTTGAGTCCGCCTCCGTACCAAAGATAACTATCCACGTTTTGTCCCAAAAGAGTAATTTCTCGAAAACCTCTTTCTTCTAAGTCTCTGATTTCAGAAAGGATGGAGAACGGGTCGCGACTGCGTTCACGTCCTCGAGTAAAAGGAACAATGCAGAAGGTACACATATTATCGCATCCACGAGTAATGGATACAAATGCAGTTACTCCGTTGCTATTAAGGCGTATAGGAGCTACATCGCCATAGGTTTCATCTTTGGAGAGAATTACATTGACGGCTTCGCGTCCGCCTTCTACTTCTTGCAATAAATTAGGCAAATCCTTATAAGCGTCAGGACCTACCACCATATCTACGATTTTTTCTTCTTCGAGAAAAGCGTGTTTTAAACGTTCTGCCATACAGCCCAATACACCTACTTTCATTGCTGGGCGATTGCGTTTTACAGAGTTAAACTGCTCCAAACGTTTGCGAATAGTTTGTTCTGCTTTATCACGAATGGAACACGTGTTAAGAAGCACTAAATCAGCTTCATCAAGGCTTTGTGTAGTGTTATATCCTTCTTGCGAAAGAATGGAAGCTACGATTTCACTATCAGAGAAATTCATTTGGCAACCATAACTTTCAATATATAGTTTTTTGCTATTATTCTTATTTGTCTCTAAAACAAGACTTTGTCCTTGTCTTGCTTCGTCTATAACTTTTTCCATAGTGTAGTGTTTTGGGGACAAAGATAGGAAAATAATTAAAAATGAACCCGTTCTGTAACCAACTTATTTTTAAAATACGCCTATTTTAGGGAAAATTTTGTTTTGTTTTTTAGCTAATTGATAACACGATTGAGCCTTTTTGCCAATATTTTTTGAAGCTGAATATAGCTCATTACTTCTTCTACGAGTTCGCGTTTTTGTGATTCTTCAGCTGTTTGGATTTTTTCAGAAATTTTTTCTATAAGCTGATTTACAAGTAGTTTTCGTATGTTTAAAATACTGTCAGAGACGCCAACATCAATGTTTTGATTTTTGTCTTTGGCTACAATATCACGACGAAGCCAATCATGAAGTTGTAAGTTTTCATCTTCCATAATGATTTGCGACACATTTTCGCTAAGTTCTAAAGGTAATTCATTTATAAAAGAAGCCAAATTGTATTCACTTTCGTGGAATTTACTCATTAAAAGTTCAAAAATCGTTTTAAAATTGGGATTTGTGAACTGAATTTCATCTTCCTGTAATTCCAAAAAAACTTTTTCGTACACTTTGAGGTTTTGCTGTATTTTTTTGTCGATTAATGAGCCATTTTCATCTGTTAGTAAAACAGAATCGGTAAAGGTACAATCTTCATTTCCGTAAAGCAATAAATATTTTATCAGGTCGTGTTCTAAAATTTCTAATCTATTGATTGTTAGTTGTGTTTGTTCTTCTTTAGAACGAATAACTTGGAGTGTAGCCGATTTTTTACGTTCTACTTTCTGCCCTTCGTATACATTTTTTTTGAGTATTTGCGAAAGGGTCGAAAATAGAATTTCTTCAGAAATTTCCATAATTGAAGCACATTCCTGCACATACACTTCTTGTTTAATTAGGTCAGGAATTTTTGAGATACTTTCTACAATGTCACGGATAGTTTCTGCTTTTTTAAGAGGGTCATTTTTAGCATCTTGCATCAGTAAAGATGCTTTAAACCGAATAAAATCGGTAGCATTTTCTTCTAAGTATAATACCAAATCCTCATAAGCTGTTTTTCGAGCGAAGCTATCAGGGTCTTCGCCTTCGGGAAATGTACAAATTTTCACATTCATTCCTTGCTCCAATATCAAATCAACGCCCCGTAATGAGGCACGAAGCCCTGCGGCATCTCCATCATAAAGCATTGTTATATTGGAAGTTAGCCTGTTTATTAACCGAATTTGGTCGGGAGTAAGAGCCGTTCCGCTGGAGGCAACTACATTTTCGACTCCCTTCTGATGTAGCTGAATTACATCGGTATAACCTTCCACTAAGTAACAATTATTGGCTTTGGCAATGGCTTGTTTGGAGTGATAGATTCCATAAAGGACTTTGCTTTTGTGATAAATATCACTTTCGGGCGAATTCAAATATTTAGCAGCTTTTTTATCCTGTGTAAGGATTCGCCCCCCGAAGCCAAGTACGCGTCCGCTCATAGAATGAATGGGGAACATTACACGTCCTTTGAATCGGTCGAATTTTTTATCATCTTTAACGATGGTAAGCCCTGTTTTTTCGAGAAATTCTAATTGATATCCTTTGCTTAGAGCAGCGTCAGTAAGGGCTGTCCATTGGTCGGGAGAGTAGCCCAAATGGAATTTTTTAATGGTTTCTAACGTAAATCCTCGCTCTTTAAAGTATGTCATACCGATAGCTTTCCCTTGCTCGGTTTCGGTGAGGGTTTCTTCAAAATATTTTTGGGCAAATTCTGAAACTATGTAAAGGCTTTCTTTTTCGTCGGCTTTCTGTTTTTCTTCGTTACTTTGCTCAGTTTCTTCGATTTCGATATGATATTTTTTTGCCAAATACCGAATGGCTTCAGGATAGGTAAAATGCTCGTGTTCCATCAAAAAAGCGATGGCATTTCCTCCTTTTCCGCTACTGAAGTCTTTCCATATTTGTTTCACAGGTGATACCATAAAACTTGGTGTGCGTTCATTTGAAAACGGGCTGAGTCCTTTGTAATTAGAACCTGCCCTTTTTAGCTGAACGAAGTCGCCGATAACTTCCTCGACCCGCATCTGGTCGTATACCTTGTCAATGGTGTTTTTTGAAATCATAATTTTTTCAGAGTAAGAACTTTTTTATATTTATTGTTTTAACTATTTTTT
>JAUNHN010000109.1 GCA_030523915.1 Capnocytophaga sp.
AATCAAAGAACGAATTTCAGAAAGTTTATACTTGTTAAGTGATGATAATATAGGGATTGTCAATCAGTTACGAGAATTAAAACGCACATTTTCAAACCTAACAGATTATAAACAACAATATCGGGATATTTTTGAACGTATCGAATCGGCTTTCATTGAATTAGAAGATTTGCAAAACGAAGTATTTGATATTGACGAAAATATAGAAACTGACCCCGAAACATTGCAAGAAATATCACAACAGCTGAATCTTATTTATAATTTGCAAAAAAAACACAAGGTCGCAACGGTAGATGAGCTTATTAAAATCCAAAAAGAATTGGAAAAATCAGTCTCACAAACCGAAAATATCGAAGAAGATATTGAAAATCAGCGGAAAATAGTAAAAACCGAACAAAAACAAACTATTGATAAAGCATCTGAAATCCGTAGCACACGTGAGAAAGTAATTCCTGAACTTACCGAAAAATTAACCAATTTTACACACGAATTAGGAATACCTAATGCTCGTTTTTCAATAGAATTACACCCTACTGAAACTTTTTTCAATAACGGAATGGACGAACTTTCTTTTTTATTTTCGGCAAATAAAGGAGGACATTTTGGGTTGTTAAAAAAGGTAGCTTCGGGAGGTGAATTATCACGTATAATGCTTTCTATCAAGGCTATAATGGCTGAGCATACTGCTTTGCCTACAATAATGTTCGATGAAATAGACACGGGAGTTTCAGGTGAAATATCACAAAAAATGGGGAATATAATGAAACTAATGAGTAATAATCGTCAGGTTTTTGCCATTACACATTTGCCTCAAATTGCTGCAAAAGGAGATTATCACTTCAAAGTTTTTAAAGAAGATATTAACGGAAAAACAACTACGCAACTAAGATTACTTTCTGAAAATGATAGAATTACAGAACTTTCAGAAATGTTAGGCGGAAAAAATAGTGGCGAATCGGCTCGTAACCACGCAATCGAACTTTTAAAACAAAAATAAGGCTGTCAAATAGACAGCCTCTTGTTTTTTACATAAATTTCTTAATCTTTTACTCTTAGGTAATTTCCTCCTTTGTCAAACAGAAGTTCTACACCGTTAAGTAAATCTACTTCAAAGCCTTCTGATACTTTTTGAATACCCTCAATAGCTATATTTGGATATTTACTACTTACTGTTTCTATTATATTCGATAGTATAAATCCTGTAGGAATAGCCTTTCCGTTACCGTCTACATCTGTCCATTCTCCAGCTTGGGTAAAATCAACCTGAGTACCATTTGCCAAATAAACTTCATAGTATTCGTTTACAGAATTTACATCTTTTTCTATTCTGGATATTTCTATTCCTTTAAAATAAGTAGCCAAAAACGTATTAGAATCCGTTGATAATTCAGATTGATTGATAGTTACATCATCATTTTTACTTGAACACGAAACGTTCATAATAGCCATAAGAAAGACTACAATTGAAGTTGAAATTAGTTTTTTCATATATAAATAAATTAATAGTTAATACTCAATTCGTTAATCATCTACTCGTCTGAAATTTCCTTCCGAATCGAATTCTAATTCCAATCCGTTAGAGAGTTTTACTTCTTGCCTGCCGAAAATACCTTTTTCTATCCTTACTATTTTTGTATCTACGAACTTCGTTTTTACGTAATTCAAGATGTTTTTTGAAATAAATTCATTAGGAATTTCGGTACGCTTGCCGTCTATTTCTACCCAATTGCCCTTTCCGTCGAATTCTAACTTTAATCCGTCTGTAAATTTTGCGATGTATTCGTTGGTAGAAAAGTAGTTTCTTTCAAAAGTAATATAGTCCAACGTATGATTTGCAAAATATTTCTTAATAAAATTCTGTGCTTCTTTTGGGAGTTCGTTTTGAGTTACAATAGTTTCTTGGGCATTCATTGCAGTTCCCAAAAAGAGGAAAGCCATTACGGCAAATAATTGAATCTTTGATTTTTTCATTACTTATAATATTTTTTTTTCTAAATCTTGAGGCAAAATTAGATACTGACTTAGGAAACATTTAGGAATTATCAAATTATTTCAAGTCAAGGCAAAAAAAAATCAAATTGACTATCGAAAATATATTTAATATCGTACTTCCCATAATTTCGCTTACTATACTTGGTATCGGAATTGTAGTTTTTATTAGAAATAAACGCACGTTCAAAAAAAATAATAAAAAAAATGAATTTTAAAAGTTTAAAGTCTAAAAATTCCCAAACAGACTTGCGTTTTTTATTTTTTTGTAGTTTTACTAATAATTTATTGTATTGATATTTAATTTTTTCTTACATATAAAAATATTTAAAGTATATTTTATTCATTTTTATGGAAACTAATCGGTAATTTTATTTTCATAACTATTTAAACTAACCTTAAATAGAATAAATTCTGTCAAATACTTGATTTCTTTAATTTGTCAGACTGAGTATAGTCGAAGTTTTTCGTTTTCTTGGCTTCGACTACGCTCAGCCTGACAATCATCTATTTTATACATAATTTCGAAAAACATTTAGTTTAAAAAACTTATTCTTTTTCAGAAAAATAAATAAAAAAATCTTTAAAAAATTTTTCTTTATTGAGAAAAATAAATACCTTTGGCGAGAAGAATTTTTCTTAAAAGTGTATCTCTAACCTAATAACAGCAAAGTTATGAAGTATCATTTAGTACAAAAAGCCAATCCGCAAGACCGTTCCAAAACGAAATGGTATGCAAACGCAGTTACCTCGGCGAAGGTAGGGCAAAAGGACATCGCCAAAACTATTTCATCTAAATCATCGCTTACTGTCGGCGACATTGCTAACGTTATCCAAAATCTATTGGAAGAACTTCCTAAAGAACTCGTAAAAGGAAACAGCGTAAAGCTGGGCGATTTTGGAACGTTCCGCATTTCTATCAGTAGCGAAGGTGTAGAAAATGAAAAGGACTTTAACGCTTCAATGATTAAAGACGTGCGAATTATTTTTACCCCTGGGGTAGAAATGAAACAAGCCATTGAAAGCATTTCTTTTGAAAAATCGTAAAAAAATTTTTTAAAAAGGCGGCTATATAATCATATAGCCACTTTTTTTTTGTATCTATACCTCTATTTTATTTTTTATAAACGAAGATTTAATTTTCTTTGTTCTTACAGAATATTTTTTATTCAACTCAATGTAAAAATTTCTTGACGTGAGTTTATTTTTAAATTGACGTGAGTTTGAAAATTTTCTGACGTCAATTTAAAAATTTCTTGACGTGAGTTTATTTTAAACTGAAAATCAGTATAAAAATATATTTACCTAAGAATTATAATTTGATGTAAATACGTTTTTTATATAAGATATAGCCCACACTCCATAGCAGACCTACGAAAAGTAACGCAAACACGAGCGAACCTACATAATCTCCGAAGAGAGGTTGAAGAACTTGACTGTAAAAATATCCTTTGGCACTTACTATTTCTCCTCCGTAATCAAAGCGAATGCCTCCAAGAGTTATAGCAATCACCCCAGCCAGTACGTATATAAATAACGGATTTACCCCGAAAGTTTCAAAAAAGGGAGTCCATTTTTTATGTCCCTTAACGTCAATAATATAAATAAGTAACGCCAAAAACAAAATTCCCATACCGCAAGATGTTAATACAAAGGTAGACGTCCAGATTTTTTTGTTAATCGGGAAGCCATAACTAAGCAATAGCCCCAAAAATGTAAATACCGTACCGATAATAAATAATTGTAGCATTCGCTGGTCATTATCTTTCTTCTCCACGAGAATTTTTCCTATATAAAAACCAATCAGCACGTGGGCAATACAAGGAATTGTGCTTAGTATTCCTTCTGGGTCTACGCCGTACTCTACATACATGTGGTTTAGCCCAAGAATATTTTGGTCGGTTACTGCCAACAAATTGTAGCCTTCCGTAGCGTAGCCATTGCCTAAATGCAAAAGAAAAATATACCCGACCAATATTGTAGCAATAATATAAGGAATATATTTATGCTTTACAAAAATAACTATCAGCGACGTGATTCCGTACGAAAGTGCCAATCGTTGCATTACTCCGAGTATTCGTATTTTTTCAAAATTGGTAATAGCTTTTGCCCAGCGTTCAAGGAAGCCTAAATTTTCTTCCGCCAGCGAATGATATGTTCGTAACGAGACGGCAAACCACGAAAGTGCTATACCTATAAGAAAAATGATGAGCGTTCGTTTAATAATTTTCCGCAGCAAAGGTTTTGAGGGTTCGAAGTTAAATTTTCGCAAAGCGATAAACGTCGAAACGCCCATAATCAGCATAAAAAACGGAAATATTAAATCCGTAGGCGTAAGCCCGTTCCACGAAGCGTGACCTAACGGAGTATATACATAATTCCACGAGCCGGGATTATTTACAAGTATCATTCCTGCAATGGTAATGCCTCTAAGAATATCCAGAGATAACAAGCGGTTGTTTACTTTCTTTTCCATAGAATTTTTAATATTGACGTGTAATTATTTTTTTCTCTTAGTGAAGAAATTTTATCTTACAAAGGTATAAAAAAATAATTTCACTTTTATTATTTTTTACGCTTGATTATCGTTTTATTGTAACAAACGTAACAATTTTTAATAATGCTCTACTTTCGGCAAATAAATCGTATTCTTTTCAATTAAATTCTCTCCCGACTGATATCCAGACTTCTTATCAAAAAAATTATTTCTACAATTCTGTAACATTTTATATTTCAGCCAATTAAATTTTATTCACCTTTCAGAAAAATATTTTTAAAAATAGCATCTAAACCCCAACGAACGCTAATAATTTTTCAAATAAAAATAACAAATGATTGAAATTCATTTGGATTTTAAAAAATATTTTCTACATTTGCCAACAAATGAAGATGCTTAATCTACATATCATCACTTCTACAGCCCCAATTACGTGGGCTACATCTTCTATTTTTACTATTATTACCCCTTACGGGGTGTAGTTTATTCATATTATTTGTATTCTTTTCTTTTATATTTTTTCTGTATCCTTATTTTTTAAGGAAACGAGTCATTCATTTTAAACTTATTATCGATTATGATTATAGTAAAATTCGGAGGTTCCAGCGTAGGCTCGGCAAAAAACCTTCTTCTTGTACGAAATATTCTCAAAGATATTAACGAACCTTTTGTAGTGATAGTTTCGGCTTTTTCAGGAGTAACCAATTTGTTACAATCCTTAAGTGAAAATGCGTTAAACAATCAGCACAATGAAACTCTAAACGCCCTGAAAGACAGACATATTTCCCTTACAAAAGAATTATTACACATTAATAAACAAACCACTGCCTTAGTCCAAATCCAGCAAACTATATTAGAACTCGAAGGGCTGTGCAATAGCGTATATATGCTCGGTGAACTCTCTGAGCGTACCAAAGCACGTATTATGGGGCAAGGCGAACTGCTTTCCTCAAAAATTATATACGAATTCCTAAAACAAGAAGGCTTTGAGTTAGATTATTTGCCATCTGATAGTTATATCGTAGCTTCCAACACCGATTTTCTAAACGCCGAAGTGGATTTCAAAAAAACAACTGAACGTTGTACCTCTATCGACAGAAATAAAAATTACATCGCACCAGGGTTTGTAGCACGCAATACGAGCGATGATTTGGTTCTCTTAGGTCGCGGTGGCTCGGACTATACGGCTTCTATTTTTGGTTATTGCCTCGATGCCAAAAAAGTAGAACTGTGGAGCGATGTAAACGGAATGCAAAACGCCAATCCGCAGTTAGTCAAAAATACAAAAGTTATCTCAGAGATGAGTTATGAGGAGGCTTTCGAAATGTCTTATTTCGGAGCGAAAGTGGTATATCCTGCTGCTATCCGTCCAGCGATGCGTAAGCGAATTCCTGTATATCTGAAAAACACGCTTTTCCCTGAGGACAAAGGCACTTGTATTCACGCCACATCAGAAGGCAGAAGCGAAAAAGTGCTGGGAGTTTCAACGCTGTCGGAAATCAGTATTGTAACTGTATCGGGAATCGGTTTGGCGGGAACCAAAGGAAGTGCAAGGCGTGTATTCCAATCTCTCGAACAAGCTGGTGTAAATATAATTTTGATTTCGCAAAGCTGTTCCGAACAAAGCATTTGTTTTGCAATCAAATCGGTTGATGCTTCTGCTGCCAAAGTAGCTTTGGAAAATCAATTTGAAAAAGAAATCGAAAAAGGACACATTAACCCAATTGATGTTACGCACAATCACGTTATTTTGGCTTTAATAGGAGATAATATGAAGCATCAAGCGGGGCTTAGCGGCAAAGTATTCGGAGCGTTAGGAGCTAACGGCATCAATGTACAAGTTATCGCTCAAGGAGCTTCAGAGCGAAATATTTCGGTAGTAATTGATGCCAAAGACGAACGCAAAGCGGTGAATGTAGTTCACGAACGTTTTTTCCAAGAAGTAACCAAAAAAGTACACCTTTTTGTAATCGGAAATGGGAATGTTGGGACACAATTCTTAGATATTGTTTATAACCAAAGCGACTTCTGTCGTGATAAACACAAAGTGGAATTACGCGTAGTGATGGTTGCCAACAGCAAAAACTACATCTTTCATTCCGAAGGATTATCAAAGGAAAACATCAATCTGTTAAACTCCGAAGGAAATCCATATACCTCACTTGGAGAATTAGCTGATTTTATCATAAGTCAAAATCTGCGAAACAGTATCGTAGTAGATAACACGGCTTCCAAAGAAGTCAGCGAGTTGTATCCTACGTTCTTTAATCGCTCTATTTCGGTGGTTACTTGTAACAAAATTGCGGGAAGTTCGCCTTTGCAGAATTATCAAACACTTATTCAGCTTGCCAAAGACAAAAACTGTGATTTTCAATACGAAACCTCTGTCGGGGCGGCTCTGCCTATCATCAAAACAATTCAGAATTTACGCCTAAGCGGTGATAAAATATCCCGAATTGATGCGGTAGTTTCAGGAAGTTTGAACTTTATTTTTAACAATTATGACACTTCCGAACCTTTTGTGAATGTGGTAAAAATAGCTCAATTAGAAGGCTATACAGAACCCGACCCACGTATTGATTTAAGTGGCTTAGATGTGATTCGCAAACTGCTTATTTTGGCTCGTGAAGCGGGATATTCCAAAGAAATAGAAGATGTTACGTTCAAAAGTTTTTTACCAAACCAAGCCTTAAAGGTAAATTCTGTTGATGCTTTTTACGGGGTACTGTTAGAAAATGAAAACTTCTTTAAATCTTTATACGAAGAAGCACAGAAAGACAATGCCAAACTAAAAGTAGTTGCCCAACTGAAAGACAATCAGCTTAATGTGGGGCTTGAAAAGGTTTCGCCTGATAGCCCTTTCTATCATTTGGACGGAAAAGACAATATTGTTGCCTTCTATACAGATATGTATTCACCTGAACCACTGATAGTTAAAGGTGCAGGTGCGGGTGCTAAAATCACAGCAAGTGGTGTCTTTTCTGATGTAATGTATGTAGTAAATAATCGAAAATAAGTCGAGAGCCTCGACACGCAATTCCCTCATTCCCCTCTTACGAAG
>JAUNHN010000007.1:0-11085 GCA_030523915.1 Capnocytophaga sp.
AACTTTTATTTTTTGAAGAAAAATTAGATAAGTTTAGAAATAATTTGGGTTACTTCCAAATGTTCGTACACAAATAAATATACTGCAAGTCAAACAAATAACATAAGAATATTTCGGTTAAAAATACAATACTTAGAGTTTTTTCAACTAAAACTTTTTTATCCGAAAAATAAATATTAATTTAGCCGATTGTAAAACAACAAAAGAAAATGGCAAAAAAAGATAGTAAAGAACTAAGTCCAGAGGAAGCAAAACTCAATGCATTAAAACTTACTTTGGAAAAGTTAGACAAAGCCTACGGCAAGGGAACGGTAATGCAGTTAGGCGATGCAAAGATTGAAGAAATTGAGACGTTCTCCACAGGTTCAGTAGGGTTGGACGTAGCATTGGGCGTAGGAGGTTATCCTAAGGGGCGTGTTATTGAGATTTTCGGGCCTGAATCATCAGGGAAAACTACATTGACCCTACACGCTATTGCAGAGGTTCAAAAAGCAGGTGGAAGAGCTGCTTTCATTGATGCAGAACACGCTTTTGACCGTATTTATGCTCATAAATTAGGGGTAGATATTAATAAATTACTCGTTTCACAACCTGACCACGGAGAACAAGCCCTTGAGGTTGCAGATGCCTTAATCCGCTCTAATGCAGTAGATTTGATTGTTATCGACTCGGTAGCTGCACTTACACCTAAGAGTGAAATAGAAGGAGATATGGGCGACTCTAAAATGGGAGTTCACGCCCGATTGATGTCCCAAGCACTGAGAAAAATAACGGGAAGCATCAACAAAGCTAATTGTATTGTGATATTTATCAACCAGTTACGCGATAAAATAGGTGTTACTTTCGGAAGTCCTGAAACTACAACAGGGGGCAATGCTTTGAAATTCTATGCTTCGGTGCGTTTGGATATTCGTAAAGCAGGAGGCGGAAGCATCAAGGATTCTAATGGAGATATTATCGGAAACAGAACCAGAGTGAAAGTGGTTAAGAACAAAGTAGCTCCTCCATTCAAGTCGGCTGAGTTCGACATTATGTTTGGTGAAGGAATTTCAAAAATCGGTGAAATTATTGACATCGGGGTCGATGCTAATATCATCGGAAAAAGCGGTTCTTGGTTCAATTATGATGGGACAAAATTAGGACAAGGACGAGATACAGTCAAAGCTCTTTTGAAAGATAATCCTGAATTGGCAGAAGAATTAGAAGCTAAAATCAGAGAATTTTTGAAAAACAACGACCATCCTTCCCCGAAACCTGTCAAAAAAGGCAAAAAAGGAGCCTCAAAATCCGAATCTGATGACGAGGTAGATAATGAGGAAGAATTCGATGAAGAGGAATATAACGAGGAAGAATAAATTTTTCTGTAAAAAAATAAATACTTTTTCCTACATATAAAACACATCTTGACTTTTTAAATCGATTGAAAATCAATTATATGTTTAAAAAGTGAAGATGTGTTTTTAGTTTAATTCCCTTTCTTTTATAGTTTTAGGCTTAAAAAAGAATAAAAAATCAAGATGTGCTTACTGTGAAAAACAAAATTTTTAACAAACAGAATAACTTCCTTTTTGCCTTAGTATTTATGGTTTTGCTTGGGTATTTCTTTCCTTACAAAGAGGAATATAAAACAGCAATAGACCTTAATGCGATTATCAACTGGGGGATTGTGGGGATTTTTCTTCTCTATGGACTAAAACTCAATATCAAAGAAGTAATAAAAGACATTCAGAATTGGAAACTGCATCTATTAGTACAGACAAGTACATTTATTCTTTTCCCATTACTATGTTTACCTTTTTACGGATTTGCTAAGGGTACTGACTACTATCCTATCTGGTTGGCAATCTTCTTTTTAGCAAGCCTTCCGTCTACAGTGTCATCATCAGTAGTGATGGTTTCCATAGCCCGAGGCAATGTAACCTCTGCCATTTTTAACGCTTCCATATCGGGGCTTATAGGCATTGTTGCGACTCCGCTGCTTATGGGATTCTTTTTGGAAAATTCGGCTACAGAAGTTAATCAATCTGAAATAATTAAACAACTTCTACTGAAAGTACTCTTGCCTATCGTATTAGGATTGCTATTAAATCCTTTATTCAAATCTCTTATCACTCGTTATAGCAAATGGATTAGTGAATTTGACCGATTTATAATCCTGCTGATTGTATATGAGAGTTTTTCAGATGCGTTTGAAAAACAAATATTTACTTCTGTTTCTACAGAAAAGTTCCTTGTCATCGGTGGAGCGGGTATTGTGCTATTCTTTTTGGTATATGATATTGTAAAACGCTGTGCCAAAGCATTGCATTTCTCACGTGAAGATACTATTACTGCTACTTTTTGCGGGTCAAAAAAATCATTAGTACACGGAAGTCTTTTCATAATGGTATTAGGCATTCCTGAAACCCAAAAAGTGCTTTTTCTTTTGCCTTTAATGATATATCATAGTTTCCAACTTTTTTATGTCAGTTGGCTCGCAAACCGATTGGCTCAACGAGCGTAAAATAGAGAATTGAAGCCAAAAGAATCTATAATTTTGGTCTTTGAAAATTTAACAAAAAATATTTGTTGAGTAAAAAAGTAATAATTAATTTTGTTACATTATTTCAGAACAAAATCTTCTTTGAAACTGAATCAATCCCAAGCTATGAATTGGGGGTTTGGGGCTGGAAGAAATGGATGGTATCACGCTGAAGACCTGAAATGGGCAGGAGAAAATGGCAAATATGATTTAAACTATCAAACACGAATATTTATAAACTTACATCATTATGAAAATCCTCAGTATCGTAATTACCCTCGTTAACAGTATTTTTATTGTAAGTTCTTGCAGTAAAGAAAAAGAAGAAGAACATCGAATAGTTGGTTCTGTCATGCAAAAAACAATGAACATTTCAATCACAGACACCGCAGGTAATTCGCTTGTTACAGAGGCTCTCTGACAGATAATTTATCTTTCTATTCAGAAAATAAAAAGAAAAAAATTTCTTTTGTAAAAAAAAGAACTAAACGGTGAGCAAGTCATATCAGTAGTAACTCTTTTACCATATGCTAAGGATATGAAAGTAATTGATAAGATTACAAATCAGAATGAAATACTTGAAATATCTGAAGGTGCAACATTTATTTTTATAAAAATCAATGAAATAGAAGAAAAAATAGAATGTAAAATCCGTTTAGAGGTTCTTTCAGATGTTAATTCTTCTTCAAACACATTGCTTGGCAATGGAAAAATTTATATTCACGAAGTTATTTTTAAAGAAAAATCGATTGTTCAACAAGATTCGGGCGAAATAGTACTTCCATTGATATATAATGAAGGAAAATTGTCATTAAAGGAATAATTTTTTAAAATAAAACACAAAAAAGATAATTAAAACAATAAATTCTGAAGGCAATCCTCAGTAGGCAATCTCCCTAACTGAGGATTTTTCATTTGGAATAAAAACAAAATCTTGATTTCAAGTTTTTTAATTTTAAAAAATTACTATTTTTGCAGACATTAAATAATTTTCGATAAAATGTACAGAACGCATACCTGTGGCGAGCTTCGCCTTACCGATGTCAATAAAGAAATTACCCTAAGCGGTTGGGTGCAACGCTCTCGAAACAAGGGATTTATGATTTGGGTGGATATCCGAGACCGCTACGGAATCACACAACTTATTTTTGATGAACAACGCACCGATAAAAGCGTTTTTGAGTTGGCTCAAAGCCTTTCTCGTGAAGATGTTATTCAGGTCAAAGGCAAGGTCATCGAGCGGGAATCTAAAAATCCGAATATCCCAACGGGGGAAATTGAAATTTTGGTTTCCGAAGTAAAACTCCTCAATCAGTCGGAATTACCGCCTTTTACCATTGAAGATAATACAGACGGAGGCGAAGATATTCGTATGAAATACAGATACTTAGATATTCGTCGTACGCCCGTTCGTAATAATTTGATGTTCCGCCATAAGGTGGCAATGCAGGTAAGAAATTATCTTTCGGCAGAAGGATTTATAGAGGTAGAAACGCCCGTTTTGATAAAATCGACCCCCGAAGGAGCGAGAGATTTCGTGGTGCCGAGCCGTATGAACGAAGGCGAATTTTACGCCCTTCCGCAGTCGCCACAAACCTTCAAGCAGCTTCTTATGGTAGGCGGATTGGATAAGTATTTCCAAATCGTGAAATGCTTCCGTGATGAAGACTTGCGTGCCGACCGTCAGCCCGAATTTACTCAAATTGACTGCGAAATGTCTTTCGTAGAACAAGAAGATATTATCCAAACTTTTGAAGGCTTGACCAAACATCTTCTGAAACAACTCAAAGGGTTGCATTTTGACCAATTCCCCCGAATGACTTACGCCGAAGCGATGAAAACTTACGGCAACGACAAACCCGATATTCGTTTCGGAATGAAATTTGGCGAACTCAACGACATTGCCCAACATCGTGATTTTAAGGTGTTTAATGAAGCAGAATTGGTCGTAGGAATTGCTGTTCCGAACGGAAATTCATACACTCGCAAGGAAATCGATGCTCTTATAGAATGGGTAAAACGCCCACAAGTGGGAGCCAGCGGAATGGTGTATGTGCAATGCAAGGAAGACGGTTCGTTCAAATCGTCCGTAGATAAATTTTACACCGAAGAAGATTTGGCAAAATGGGCAGAACGCACGGGAGCCAAAGCGGGCGACCTGATTTGTATTCTTTCAGGAAAAACCGACAAAGTGCGTACGCAACTCAGTGCCTTGCGTATGGAACTCGCCGAGCGATTGGGCTTACGAAATCCGAACGAATTTGCACCGCTTTGGGTGGTTGATTTTCCGTTGTTGGAATGGGACGAGGAAAGTGGCAGATACCACGCGATGCACCACCCATTTACATCGCCTAAACCTGAGGATATTCCGCTATTGGAAACCAATCCGAAAGCCGTTCGTGCCAATGCGTACGATTTGGTTTTGAACGGAAATGAAATTGGGGGTGGTTCGATACGAATTTTCAATAAAGATTTGCAAGCCAAAATGTTTCATCTGCTTGGATTTACGGCGGAACAAGCTGAGGCTCAGTTTGGTTTCTTAATGAATGCGTTTAAATACGGAGCTCCTCCACACGGTGGATTGGCGTTTGGTTTTGACCGCTTAGTAGCCATTTTGGGCGGACAAGAAACGATTCGCGATTTTATTGCTTTCCCGAAAAACAACAGCGGTCGCGATGTAATGATTGACGCACCTTCACCGATAGACAACACTCAGTTAGAAGAGTTGCATATTCAGTTGAAAAAATAACCAAAGAATCTCTAACTCACTTTGAGAAGAGTTTTTCAAGTATATAACATAAAACACATAGTTTTTCCGAGTTTAAAAAACTATGTGTTTTTTTAATGAAAACATAAAATTTTGCACTACTTTTTTATTAGAACTAACGAAATATACAAACTCTAAAAAAGTCTAACAAATCAGTAGAAAATAATATTTTGGAGAGATTTTAGGTTTCTTTGCTAGAATTTTTTTGTAAGAAATAAGAATTTAGTACTTTTCCTGTTTCGATTTCCAAGAATTCTTGATTTGTAATTGGGGAGTCAAGCCCACCAAGAGCAGGAATCCATTTTCCTGTTTTGATATAATCCAACTGGAGAAGTAACTCGGGATAATAACGCTGTATTTGCTTTTTGTTTAGCCCTGTGTATAATGCGGTTTTTAGGTTTTGGGCTTTGGAAATGGCGATTAAATCCAGTAACTGACCAATATTCCATTCGCCACCCATAAAAAGTACACAACTGATGCTTCCGATATATTTACAGATTAAATTTTTTAGGAAATTTGCAGTCAAAGGCTCACCTAAGTTGCCATTCCACGTGTATTGGGAATGACAACCTTCGCAAGCTAACGGGCATCCTGTTATGGTAAAACACAACGAAATTTCGTTTGGAACTTCTTGTAATACAATAGTATAATCACTATATCGTAGCATTGCCATAATACCTGCGTTTTGCTTCTTTTTGTCTGTCTTTAGAGAAATTTGTGATACGTTTCAAATAACCGATAATGCGAGTAGCGTAATCTATATCTGTTGAACCACATTGCAAACAGTGTTCTAAAGTTCGTTTGTTAATATGTCCACAAGAATTACAAACAGTTACTTTGATATTGAAGCAAAAATAATTACAACCCGTTTTGGCAGCAACGTTTAGTAGTTTAAAAAATCCTTCCTGAGTGGGATATTCTTCCAAATTGCAATGGTAAGCCGAACCTCCGTCCAGATATTTCGTATAGGCATTTCCGTGTAAGAAAAACTTATCAATGAGGTTTTGTGATTCATCTTCTACAATATAAAAGTATGAATTATAGCAATCACGTGGTACGAAAAGCCCATCAGCCTTGTCCCAATTTGCGTTCTTTACGCCTAAATTTTCAGCAGGAACAAACTCAGTATTAAACATATAACCGTATTTGGTTTTGGCTTGTTTGTTTTTATCGTAGATGAGTTTTAAATTTTGATTGATAAATGCTTTGTAGTTTTCGTTATCAGATATTTTGATTCCCAGATATTCGGCAGCTTCAACCATTCCGTTAATTCCGATGGTAAGAAATTGTTTATCAAGGGATATAAAACCTGCATCATAGACAGGAAGCATTTTAGCATCTTTATAATCCTGAATAATAGAACGATATGCGACTTGGTATTTATGAATGTTATCAATCATTTTTTCGAGCGAAAGTCCTTTTTGATATAATCTATTCATATTGATAGTAATAACATTAATACTTCCTGTAGAAACGCCCCCTGCTCCGAGTGAATAGCTGAATGTATTATCCTGAATTTCATTTCGTAACCGACAACAACTAGCTAATGAATCTGCATTATCCGATTGATAGATGAAAAACGCATTGCCTTGGCTAAGTTCTTCGGCACAAAATTGGGCAAAGTTTACGTCAGATACTTTTTCGTCTTTGGTAAGCATCGCAGCAGTTACTACGGGAAATGTAAGGATAGCTTTTGTACGTTCGTTATTAAACCATTTCATAAAATGACGTTGGATTTTGTCTAAGGATTCATAGCTGGGGCTACTTCCGTCAGGGAAAACAAACGACCCAAACATCGAATCAAAATAAGGCTTATCATACAAAGAAATATTCCAAAAAACAGACTGATACCCACGTGCAGCCGCTGGCTGATTGATGGCATAAACCACGTGTTGGAGTTCGTTCTCTACGATTTTTCGTTGCGTATTTAAGTAATTATCACCGTAATCTTTTCGAGCAAAATAATCAAAATACATCAAAAATTCGACCGTAGCCACAGCCCCAGCAAACTGAGCCGAGACAGAAAATAAAAAATTGACAAATGAACCACAAAAACTAGCCAAATGCTTAGGAGCTTTGGATTCTCCCCCGAGCTTAAGCAATCCATCTAATAAGAGAGGGTACATCGACACGCTGGCACAATACGGTTTTAGGCTGGTTTCATCGTGAACATAGATTTCGTGTGCATCAATTTGCCTTATGTATTCATGTGCTAACTCTTGACCGAAAAGCTCTGCAATTCTACGAGAAACTAAGGTTCTATTTACCTGAATATTAATATCTTTATTGAGTTCGGCTTCCATTGTGGCAATATTTTTGTTAGAAACATTGGCATTGGAATCAAATAAAGAACCACTTGCCGCATTCTGAGATTGCAGGTAATTTTCAATGAAGTTACATTTAGTTTGTAATTGTGCTGTGGTTAATTTCGTAAATTTTGACATAATAATTTGTTTTTTATATTAAACATTGAATGAAATTGTGTCGAAATCATTGATTTTAGAAAATTATTTTGCAAAAAGCATCTTTCTACCAAAATCAGACACAATGGCAGTTAAATTTTCTAAAAGAGAAATTAGTTTTGCAGTTAGTGATTTTAATTTGTCTATCAAGTTGTAGAGTAAATTCTAAAATAATTTGCGGATAGACATAAAAATTTTCAGCAAAAATAAGAAGAATGAAAACTACAAATAAATTACACAAGGTTTAGTTTTAAACAGAATTATCAACAGTTTTGGGTAAAGTATATATTCGTAGAATACTATTTGAGAGGATTTTCCCTTATATTTCCCGTTTTTTCAACCTCAGGCTATTCCCCACCACGCTTACCGAACTCAATGCCATTGCCGCTCCTGCAAACATTGGGTTGAGGAGAAAACCGTTGATTGGATAGAGAATTCCTGCGGCAATCGGAATGCCCACAAGGTTGTAAATGAACGCCCAAAATAGGTTCTGCCGAATGGTCGTTACCGTTTGTCGCGATAGGCGAATCGCTTGGGGAATTTTTGTGAGGTCGGACGAAATGAGCGTCATCTTGGCGACATCCATCGCTATGTCCGAACCTTTGCCCATTGCAATACTCACATCTGCCGTGGCAAGTGCCGTGCTGTCGTTGATGCCATCGCCCACCATTGCTACGATTTTGCCCTGTTTTTGGAGTTTTTTCACGAAATCTGCTTTGTCTTGTGGCAATACTTCCGCCTGAAAATGAGCAATTCCCGTTTGTGTGGCAATGGCTTTTGCCGTATCGAAATTATCGCCCGTAAGCATATATAAATCAATGTTCATCGCTTGTAACTCCTTGATTGCCAAAATGGAAGACTCTTTTATTTTGTCCGAAATTGCCAAAACACTCAACGCTTTTTCACTATCGGCAAACCAAATCACCGTTTTGGCTTCACGCGTCCACGCTTCCGCTTTTTGCAGAAGAACAACATCAATTTGCACCTTATTTTCTTGCAATAACTTCTGATTTCCAACAAAATAAACCTTGTCGTTGTACTCCGCTTTCGCCCCTTTGCCCGT
This sequence comes from Capnocytophaga sp., assembly GCA_030523915.1. Lineage (GTDB taxonomy): Bacteria > Bacteroidota > Bacteroidia > Flavobacteriales > Flavobacteriaceae > Capnocytophaga. The sequence goes on from JAUNHN010000007.1 coordinate 8,814, forward strand.
AATACTTTCAAAGTTGGTCAACGGAATATCACGCCCAACCTTGCTAAACTTTAAATTACCCGTGCGACTTGCATTGATGACCGCTTCTGCCAATGGATGTTCCGACTGTTTTTCAAGGCTTAACAAAATATTCCCTGCCGAAGCGTCATCGTTTAACCATTGAATATCAGTAACTTCTGGCTTCCCTTGTGTGATGGTTCCCGTTTTGTCCAACACAATCGCATTGATTTTATTGGCGAGTTCCAAACTTTCGGCATCTTTGATGAGAATTCCGTTTTCGGCACCTTTGCCCACGCCCACCATTATCGCTGTGGGAGTCGCCAAACCTAAGGCACACGGACAGGCAATGACCAACACCGTAACAGCGGAAATCAGCCCTTGAACCCATTGATTTTCAGCTCCTAAACTCACCCAAAGTGCCAAAGTAAGCACCGCAATGGTCAAGACAGTCGGCACGAAAATCGCTGCAATTTTATCGACCAATTTCTGCACAGGAGCTTTACTTCCTTGGGCATCTTGCACGGTTTTGATGATTTGAGCCAGAACCGTTTCCTTGCCTACTTTTTCTGCCCGAAACTGAAAACTTCCCTTTTGGTTAATCGTTCCTGCAAAGACTTTTTCGCCTTCCGATTTCTGCACAGGCACAGCCTCGCCGCTGAGCATACTTTCGTCTACAAACGAATTTCCGAGCGTAACAACGCCGTCCACCGCAATTTTTTCACCAGGTTTTACAAGGAGAATATCGCCTACATTTACCGCCTCAATCGGAGTGATTTTCTCGGTATTTTGGTCTAAAACAATCACTGTTTTGGGTTGCAATCCCATCAGTTTTTTTATCGCTGTAGAGGTGTTTCCTTTGGCTTTTTCCTCCAAAAATCTGCCCAACAAAATAAAGGCGATAATCACCGCCGCCGCCTCAAAATAAATATGCGGATGAATGCCCATTCGGTGGAGTGGCTCGGCAAAAATAAGCATCGCTACGCTGAAAAAATAGGCAATACCCGTGCTGAGTGCCACGAGCGTATCCATATTAGCGGTTCGGTATTTAGCTTGTTTCCAAGCATTTACAAAAAAATCCTTGCCCAACCAAAACACTACGGGTGTGGCAAATGCCCACGAAATTTCATTTCCGTAAGGCATATCCATAAAAAACATTCCAATAATCACCACAGGCAACGACAGAATGATAGCCCATAAAGTTTTGAATTTCAGTTGTTTCAGTTTTTCTTGATGAATAGAATCGAGGGTTTGTTGTTGCTGATTTTCGTTTTCGATAAGCAAGTCGTAACCGCCATTTTGTACCGCTTTTTGGATTTCGGCGAGGCTCGTTACAGCGGGAAGATACTCCACCGTAAGGTTTCCCGTTCCGAAATTGACCGAAGCCGATACAATTCCATCTACCTGATTGACAATATTTTCCGCTCCACTGGCACACGAAGCACAGCTCATTCCAAGTACGGGAATGGTTTGGGTAATGGTGTTTTGGGGTTTTGTTTTCATTATTTTATTTTTATCGAAAAAACGAAAATTATCGGTTTATTTTTAAATTTGTATACAAATTTCGGAAGAATTTCTGAAAAAAAGGTCTGAAATTTACTTTTTTGAAATCAGAAAAAGTTCATTTCCTTCTACATTCGGAAGGATTTCTATATTAAAATTTTGGTTACAATTCGTTGCAAATTTTAGATTTCGCTGGGTGTCAATTTCATTGTTTTTCATCGTGTTGAACAATACAATTCCGTCTGGCTTTAGAATTTTAATCACCTGATTTATAAACACTTCCGAGAATAAAAAATCAGGCATCAAGCTATCTTGAAAAATATCAATAATTATCAAATGATACGTTTTATCGGTTTGTTTGACGAACTTTTGTGCATCTTCAATGATAATTTCCAAATTATCTATTTCGTTCATTTTAAAGAACTTAACTGCTACATCTACAATATTTTTGTCGATGTCTACGGCGGTAATTGGGTGGGTGTATTTTACCTCATCGGTCAAGGTTTTTATGACGCTACCACCAGCCATTCCGAGTACCAAAATATGTTGCATATTCCGAATTTTTTGGAAACCTATTTTCTGAAGTCCGAATCGCAAAATACGTTGTAGACTTCCGTAGGAATAGTTGGTGTTGGGCGTGTCAATCATTAATTTTCCGTTGTACAGCACCACCTCAATTGATTTACTCACATCAGAAGCCGTTTTGTAAATCGTAATCGGAAATAAATAACTTATTAGTTTATAAATCATTCAAAAAATTCTTTTTGCATAT
>JAUNHN010000007.1:11185-42696 GCA_030523915.1 Capnocytophaga sp.
TAATTATTGATTTTTTGGTTATTTGTCTAAAATTTCAATATTAAATCCTTTTCTTTTCACTATTTCCATTACCTTTTCAGGAGCGATATCGCGTTTTATAGTGAGAATTTTGTTAGGATTATCGGTATCAACAGCCCATTTGTCTTTCCCAAGGGCATTGTCCAAATCATTTTGTACTTTAGATATACAACCACCACAATTAAGGTTGGTTTTGAACTGTATTTCTTTGTTTTCCATTTTTTTTTTGAGTTTATTTGTTTTGATGTTGCAAAGGTCGGAAATATTGAGGAATAAATTGGTATAAAAATTCTTTTTATTTTTTTAGAATGAATGTTTTAAAAAAGGAATTATGCAAATTTTGAAATTTTTTGAGAATTTTTGTGTGTATAACTTTGTAAAAAGAAATAAAAAAAGTACATTTGCAGAAACAAAATTAAAAATGATATGAAAAAGATTTTATTTATTCTAACATTAGTGTTTGCAACAGCAACCTATGCACAAACGGAAAAAGGGAGTTTTTTCGTGGGTTCGGACTTTGGGCTTTCTTTCTCTTCAGGGAAAACAGTAACCAGATCGGATGGTAATAAAGTGGGCGATGTTAAAACGTCTACTTTTAAAATAAATCCGAATGCAAATTATTTTATAATAGATAATTTGGCAGTAGGATTGGGATTGGAATATACGAATGCAAAGACGAAATCGTCTGGAACTACTACGACCAGTAATTATTTTGCAATAGCTCCTAATGCACATTATTTCTTTCCTTTAGGAGGAGATGTAGTTCCTTTTGTAGGGGCTAAAGTAGGTTTTGGTTCTCTTTCTGAAGGCGATTCAGATACTCTAAAATACAGAGGATTGGTTTTCGGAGGAAAAGCGGGAGTAGCTTATTTTCTAAATGAAGGTTTTGCTTTGACAGGGTTTCTGGATTATGACCATAAAAGTTTGAAACAAAAACAAAATGAATCCATCAAACAAAACATAGGTGTATTTAGTGTAGGAGTAGGAGTGGCATTGTTCTTTTAGAATAATTGATGAAGTATAAAAAGAGTTGTTTAAACAACTCTTTTTATGTTTATTGAAGTTAATTATTTGCCACAACTATACACAACATTAGTTCAAACGGAAACTTACTATGTAAATAGAAATATTTTTTAAATAATAGAAAAAAAAACGCATTTATAGAATAATTTTAATAAAAAAAAACAAAAGCTATGAACAGTTTGATTTTTAAAAAATTATCATTATTTTTAACGTGTTTGCTAATAGTATGTTGCAAGAAAAAAGACGCTGTTGAAGAATTTGGGGCAGACGAACCCAACGCAGTTAAAATTACAGACTACGGAGTAGTTCCAAACGATGGACAAGATGACACACAAGCATTCCAAACGGCTATTGATGAAGTAGCTAAAAAAGGAGGAGGTACTATTTTAGTGCCAAACGGTCATTATACCTTAGATGCAATAAAATCAGTATTTCTTAAAAGTAATATTACGTTACGGCTCGATAAAGAGGCTTACTTAACTGCAATTCCAAATGATAAAAGTCAATATAGAATCCTTATAATGGTGAATGTTGAAAACGTGAAAATCACAGGAGGAAATATTCAAGGAGAACGAAGAAACCACACAGGTAGTGGTGGCGAATGGGGAATGGGAATAGCCGTTTATGGAGGAAAAAATATCACTATTGAGAATATTGTAATTACCGATTGTTGGGGAGATGGGATTTATATATCCGCAAATGTGAACCGCAGTGAAAATGTGGTTGTAAGGAATATAAAATGTTTCGATAATCGCAGACAAGGATTATCTATCATATCTGCTGATAATGTGCTTGTTACAGATAGCGAATTTTCAAGAACAGCAGGGACATTGCCCGAATGTGGCATTGATATAGAACCCAATACAGGTGATAAAGTAACTCGTGTAGTTATCAGAAATTGTATTTTTAATGAAAACGAAAAATCAGGAGTTTTGGTTTCTGCTGGGGCAGATAATTGTCATATATCAGATGTTTTAGTTGAAAATAACCGCTTTATCAATAATCGTTATTGGGCAGGATATATTGTAGGTAAAAAGAATTCTGTTCAAGTGGAAAATATTCGTTTTGTGAATAATATATTCAAAGGAAATATTTTGGCAGCACAAAATAATTCACCAGCAAATGAGGTGTATATACGCGATATTTGTTCGCATTGTACCATTTCTCCTAATACAATCGAAGATTAATATAAATTATAAAATTATATATGTATAAAAAAATCGTTCCCTTAGGGTGTGTGCTTTTGGCGATAGCCTGTTCAGAAAAGCCTAAACAAGAAGAAGTTAAGATGATTTATCCGCAAACTAAAAAGGTAGACACGGTAGATGTTTATTTCGATACGAAAGTCGAAGACCCTTACCGTTGGTTAGAAGACGACCGAAGTGAAGAAACGGCTAATTGGGTGAAAGCTCAGAATGAAGTTACATTCGGATATTTAGATAAAATACCATACCGAAAAACCATTAAAGAACGCTTGGAAAAACTATGGAATTACGAAAAAATCGGTTCCCCATTCCAAGAAGGAGACTTTATTTATTACTATAAAAATGACGGATTGCAAAATCAAAGTGTGCTTTACCGAAAGGATAAAGACGGCAAAGAGGAAGTTTTCCTAAATCCGAACGAATTTTCAAAAGACGGAACCACTTCACTGGCTGGGATTAGCTTTACCGAAGACGGAAAACTCGTAGGTTATCAAATATCAGAAGGCGGAAGCGATTGGCGTAAAGTAATCATTATGAATGCTTTAACCAAAGAAATTATTGGAGATACGCTCGTAGATGTGAAGTTTAGTGGCATTTCGTGGGACGGCAACGAAGGGTTTTATTATTCAAGTTATGACAAGCCCAAAGGAAGTGAACTTTCTGCCAAAACCGATACGCATAAATTATTTTACCATAAGTTAAATACGCCTCAGAAGGAAGACAAACTTATTTTCGGAGGTACACCTGACCAAAAGTATCGCTATGTTTCGGGCTACGTTTCTGAAGATAGAAATTATTTATTTGTGTCAGGAGCAAACTCAACATCGGGTAACAAACTGTTTGTCAAAGATTTGAAGAAACCAAATTCGGCTTTTGTGGCAATTACCGATAGTTTTGATAACGACACAGATGTAGTAAATAACAAAGGTTCAAAACTTTATATGGTAACTAACTTAAACGCACCAAATATGCGTTTGGTAAGCGTAGATGTTTCTAACCCAAAGTCCGAGAATTGGAAAGACGTTATCCCTGAAACAGAAAATGTGCTATCAGTTTCATTAGCAGGAGATTATATTTTTGCACGATATATTGTTGATGCTGTTTCCAAAGTGAAACAATATGATTATGACGGAAAATTAATCCGTGAGGTAGCCTTGCCAGGCGTAGGTTCGGCAGCAGGATTTAGTGCCAAAAAAGATGAAAAAGAAACTTATTTCTCTTTCACGAATTACAATACACCGAGCAAAATTTTTAAAATGAACTTAGATTCAGGAAAATACGAATTGTATTGGGAGCCAAAAATCGATTTCAATTCGGATAATTTTGAATCAAAGCAAGTTTTTTACACTTCAAAAGACGGCACAAAAGTTCCGATGATTATTACATATAAAAAAGGAATAAAATTAGACGGAAAAAATCCTACCATATTATATGGTTACGGCGGATTTAATATCAGCCTAACGCCTAATTTTAGTGTTTCCAATGCTGTATGGCTCGAAAATGGAGGCGTTTACGCGGTGGCTAACTTGCGAGGTGGCGGTGAATACGGAAAAAAATGGCACGATGCAGGTACGAAAATGCAAAAACAAAACGTTTTTGATGATTTCATCGCTGCTGCGGAATATCTGATAGCTGAAAAATATACATCGTCAAATCATTTGGCTATCAGTGGAGGTTCTAACGGAGGTTTGCTTGTAGGAGCAACAATGACCCAACGCCCCGACCTAATCCAAGTAGCATTACCAGCGGTAGGCGTATTGGATATGTTGCGTTATCATACCTTTACAGCAGGAGCTGGTTGGGCGTATGATTACGGAACTGCCAATGATAGCAAAGAAATGTTTGAATATTTAAAAGGTTATTCGCCAGTGCATAACGTAAAAGCAGGTGTGAAATATCCAGCAACAATGGTAACCACAGGCGACCACGATGACCGTGTAGTACCAGCACATAGTTATAAATTTGCAGCCGAGTTACAAGCCAAACAAGCAGGAAACGCCCCTGTACTTATCCGTATAGAAACCAATGCAGGACACGGAGCAGGAACGCCAGTAAGCAAAATGATTGAACAAGCAGCCGATATTCAGTCATTTATCCTTTGGAATGTTGGGGTTAAAGAATTGAAATAATCATTATAATTTTCACCATAGAAAAAGAGCGACTAATCTAAATTTTTACGGATTAGTCGTTTTTTATATATAAAACATAGGTATAAAAATGGGCATAAAATGAATTTTTGGACATAGAAGGAGCATTTTTATAGAGCAAAAAACACAGAAAATAGATTTTTTAGTCATTTTTCTCTTGTTGATAAAAAGAATAAATTGTTAAAAAGTATTTTTCAACGATAAAATTTTGATAGATTTTTTTAGGTATTTCAAGGGATTATTATTAAAGATTTCTAAATGTAGTGTTAAACTTGAATTTAGGAGATTAAATTTAAAGGCTCTATTATTGCAGATGTGAAAATAATTATATACGTTTGCAACCTAAAATAATGTGAATTTAAACAATGTTTATGGCAAGAAGAATATTTGTAATGCTACTGATGCTTATTGTAGTTTATGCATGTGGTCGCGGTGGAGATAACAAAGGAGAGCTTGTAGGTGTAAAAGGAAAGAGTTGGAAACAACCAAAACCTTATGGAATGACACTTATTCCAAGTGGGTCATTCATTATGGGTAGTTCTGATGATGACAAGACTGGAAGTTTGAATGCTCCTGTTAAAACGGTCAGTGTAGGTTCGTTCTATATGGATGAAACCGAAATTACAAACAGTGAATACCGCCAGTTTGTAAATTGGGTGCGTGATTCTATTATCAGAACAAATCTCGCAGAATTGGCAGACCAATCAGGTCAGTCAGGTGGAGGAGTAGGAGATTATGCTTACTTAGATGCAGACTCTGAAAAGTTAACTGCTTACGAGCAATATTTGCAAAACACCTATGGTGATGAGCGTAGTCGTAGGCTAAACAGAAAAGTAGACCTTATTTGGGACACTAAAAAGTTCCCAGACGAGTACTATTCTGAGGTTATTGATAAAATGTATCTGCCTGAAGAACAGTCTTATAATGGAAAACGCATTATGGACGTAGAGCAGTTTGTTTTCAAATATCAATGGTTAGATATGGAAAAAGCAGCTCGTGCAAAAGGTAACAGAAAAGATTTTATCAAAGAAGAGTTGGTAAAAGTGTATCCTGATACTACAGTTTGGATACGTGATTTCAACTATTCGTATAATGAGCCAATGCATAATGATTACTTTTGGCATGAAGCCTACGGAGAATATCCTGTAGTAGGTGTTAGCTGGATTCAAGCAAAGGCTTTCTGTGAATGGAGAACTCTTAACAAAAACTCATACCAAAAATCAAAAGGAACTAATGAAATAAATTCTTTCCGCTTACCGATTGAATCAGAGTGGGAGTACGCTGCACGTGGCGGACTTGAAGGAGGAACGTATCCTTGGGGAGGTCCTTATACCACAGATGATAGAGGTTGTTTCTTAGCAAACTTTAAACCTTTACGAGGAGATTACGCTTCTGATAATGCACTTTATACAGTTGAAGCAAAATCGTATGAGCCTAATGGTTACAATTTGTATAATATGGCAGGTAACGTTTCAGAGTGGACAAACACTTCATTTGACCCGAGTTCTTATGAATATATGTCTACGATGAATCCAAGCGTTAATGACGAAAAAAACAAACGTAAAGTAATCAGAGGAGGTTCTTGGAAAGATGTAGCTTATATGCTACAAGTGAACACGCGTGATTTTGAGTATCAGGATTCTGCACGTAGTTACATAGGTTTTAGAACCGTTCAAGACTTTATGGGTATTAGCGAATCACAAGAAGGCAAAACTGCAAGAGGATTTAGATAATATTCAATAAACGAAGTCAAGTATAATTTTAGGATATAATAACAAAAATATAATTTATTAACAAACATTTAAATACTTATCTTATGGCAAGAGGGAATAAATCAAAAAAGCAACTTTTTAATGCAATTTATAGCATTGGTGCGTCAATTGTAATACTTGGTGCATTATTCAAATTAACACACTGGACAGTAGGTCCTCTTAATGGAACTGTTTTATTAGCGATTGGTTTAGTTACTGAAGCGGTTATCTTCTTTATTTCGGCATTTGAGCCTGTAGAAGAAGATTACGATTGGGCGTTAGTTTATCCTGAATTAGCAGGAGGTATGGCTCGTCAAAACTTTGGAAAACCTCTTGTTCAAGAGAAAGAAGAAAAAATCATTAAAGAATCTCTTTCTGAAAAATTAGATGGTATCTTGGCAGAAGCCAAAGTTGATGCAAACTTAATGCGTTCATTAGGTAAATCAATTGAAAATTTTGCGGGTGCTGCAAAAGAAATTGCTCCTGTAGCAAATTCTATGGCTGCAACACATAAATATGGAGAAGAGCTTTCATTGGCTGCTACTCAATTAGAATCATTAAATAGTCTTTACAAATTACAATTAGAAAGAACAGAAAATCAAGTTTCTGCTCAAGCAGGAGTTGTAGATAACTTAAATTCGTTGAACGAACAAATGTTATCATTCAAAAATAACTTGAAATCTTTGAATACTGTTTACGGAGGAATGTTATCTGCTATGGGTAAATAATTATTAACTAACTTATTTAAAAATTAATAACTATGGCAGGAGGAAAATTAAGTCCCAGACAGAGGATGATTAACCTTATGTACTTGGTTTTTATCGCAATGTTGGCATTAAACATGGGTAAAGAAGTACTAAATGCATTTGGGTTAGTCAATGAGAAATTTGAAGCGTCAAATGTTAAAGCAAATGAAAATAACTCGCTAGCAATGCAGGCTTTACAAGATAAAGTAAATGAAAACAATGCACTGTGGCAAGCAAGTCATGAAAAAGCAAAACTTATAAAAGAAGCTTCAGATGCTTTCTATAATCATATCCAACAAATTAAAAGTGGATTAAATGATAAAATAGACGGAGCAAGAGATGGAAATGGTAGAATAGATTATCAAAAATTAGATCAATCAGAGTACACAGATGGCTTGTTCTTCAAAGGTGAGGGATATGCTACGGAAGGTCAAAAGTTTGTAGATGCAATTAACGGATATAAGAAATCTATTACTGAAATCTTAGGAGATGACCCAAAATATAAAGAAATAATTACTAAGATTAATAGAGAGTTCAATACTGAAGATGCGAAAAAAGCAGACGGAACAACTCAAAAATGGTTGAATTACAACTTTGAAGGGTTTCCTTATGTAGCATCACTTGCAAAACTTACAATGATGCAATCAGATGTTCGTTCAGTTGAACAAGATTTTTATGAAGCTACTTTGGCAGGAGCTTTGAAACAACAAGTTTCAATGACTAACTATACGACCTTACTTGAGCAATCAAAAGGAGCTTACTATCAAGGAGAGAAATTTGATGGAGCTATCGTATTAGGTAGAAAAGACGCTACTACACGTCCTAACGAAGTAGATTTATCATTAGATGGTAGAAAGTTATCAGCTTCTGATTATACTATTGAAGATGGTCGTGTGAGATTGAATGTTAGTGCAGGAAATGCAGGAGAACACAAATTAACAGGTAGTTTATTCTTTGATCAAGATGGAGAGCGTATTACGGTACCTGTAAATCAAGTATTCTCTACAATTCCGAAACCTAATTCAGCTGTGATTTCAGCCGATAAGATGAATGTAGTGTATCGTCCTTTAAATAACCCTATTACAATTTCAATGCCAGGGGTGCCTGATAACAAAATTTCAGCTTCTGCTCCGGGATTATCAAGAAAATCTGGAACAAGTTATAATTTGAAACCAGGACAAGGGCGTGAGGTAACTATTAGTGTAACAGGTGAAATTGATGGACAAAAATTCTCTTCGTCTCGCGTGTTCAGAATTAAAGATGTTCCTCGTGCAGTAACTGTACTTGCAGGTCAATCAGGAAGTGTAAAAATGCCAAAAGCGAACTTAGCAGCAATGCCTGTTGGAGCTACGATTGAAGATTTTGATTTTGAATTAACATATAATGTAACTTCATTTAAAGTTTCTGTCCCAGGACAAGCTACTATTTTGGTTCAAGGAAATAGAATGAGTGAGCAAGCAAGATCAGCTATTAATAGAGCAAGAAAAGGAGATATTGTTCAAATTTTCGATGTAAAAGCTAATATATCAGGTGCTGATGGATATACTCCAAGACCACCAGCTCCTATAGCAGTAGAAATAACAAACTAAAAAATAGAAATTTATGTTTAATTGGAAAAGTGTGGGTTTATTGGTCGCGACTGTATTCGCATTTCAAACTTCTTCAGCACAATTTAATATTTTGAATGCAAAAGAAGTAGGCGAAATAGGACAAAGAAGCGAAGCCCAAATAGAGGCGGATAACGACAAGCCATTACCTTATGGATATGTAGATGATAGAGACATTCTATGGTCGGCAGAAGTATGGGAAATAATAGACTTGAACGAAAGAATGAACTTTCCGCTACTATTCCCTACCGATACTTTGGATGTAAGTGAATATCGTCGCTCTCTATTCGATGTTCTGATGAAGAATGTAAAGAATGGAAAGTTAGATATTTACAGAGATTCACATTTTGTAGAAAAAATAACTCTAAAGGACATTAGTGCTTCTTTAACTAAAGAAGATATGTTAGATGCAGGTTATGACCAGCTTAATGCAGGAGAAGAAGTTTCTCCAGAGTATATTACTCGAAGAGATATAGGTCCAGCAGATATAGCTCAATATCGTATTCGTGGAATATGGTATTTTGATAAACGTCAAGGAGAGCTAAAATATCGATTGCTTGCTATCGCTCCTGTAGCTCCAGATGTGAACTTTATAGATTCGGATGATGCAGCAGGAAATCAATTACTTGAGCTATTTTGGGTATTTTATCCGCAAGCAAGAGAGGTTTTACATGAAGCAAAAACATTCAATCGTAAAAATACAGCAAAACCAATGTCATTTGATGACTTGCTTAACTCAAGACTGTTTAGTGCTGTAGTTTACAAAGAAGCAAACGTGTATGGTGATAGACCAATTAGTGAATATTTGCCTGATAATGCGCTTTTCCAACTTTTAGAATCGGATAAAATTGAAGAAGGTATCCGAGACAAAGAACAAGATATGTGGGCAAACTAATTTAAATTCACAAAAAATCTTTATAAAAACTGTTTTGAAACTAGCTGTTTCAAAACAGTTTTTTTATTGCAAAAAAATAAATTACTTTTGCCTATAAATTAGTAAGAGACTATGTTCGATTTTATTATAGTAGGAGCGGGATTAGCAGGAGTGTCGTTTGCGAATGTTTTAGAAAAGCATCAAAAGTCGTTTTGTATCATAAGTGATAATTCGCAAATAGCAAGTTTGGTAGCTGGAGGAGTGTATAATCCTGTGGTTTTAAAGCGATTTACACCTATTTGGAAAGCCGATGAGCAAATGATATTACTGAATTACTTCTATGGAGAAATAGAAGAGAAAATAAATAAAAAAATCAACATAAAAATTCCAATTTTCCGAAAATTTGCTTCAGTAGAGGAGCAAAATGATTGGTATCACGCTTCGGACAAAAATTCTCTTTCAGCATATTTGGATACTGTAATTGTTTTGGAAAAGAATAGATATATCAAAGCTCCTTTTGGTTTTGGAAGAGTACTCCAAACGGGTAGGTTAGATGTTAAAACCTATTTAAACGAATGTATAAAACGTTGGAAAGATGATAATGTATTTCATCAGCGGACATTCTTGTATGAGGACTTAAATATAGCAAAAGTAATTCATTATCAGGGTGTTTCTGCTCGAAATATTGTTTTTTGTGAGGGATATGGAGTTGTAAATAATCCATATTTTAATTATCTACCGATGAAGCCTTGTAAAGGTGAAACATTAACTTTTTACGCACCTGATTTACAACTAAATGAAATAATAAAAAGTGATGGTGTAATTTTACCAATAGGAAATAATTATTATAAAATAGGAGCTACGTATGAGTGGAATGATTTGAGTGATACCATTACTGAAAAAGGGCGTAATGAATTGATTGAAAAGTTAGAAAAATTGATTTCGTGTTCGTATACAATTACAGAGCAAGAAGCAGCTGTTCGCCCTACGGTATCTGATCGTCGCCCATTGGTAGGAAAGCATCATTTACACCCTAATATGTGGATTCTGAATGGATTAGGAACACGAGGCGTAATGAATGCTCCTTTTGTAGCACAAGCATTGTATCAGGCTGTTTATGAGGGAAAAAACATTGATAAAGAGATGAATATTGAACGATATAACAAAAATATAATCAATTAGAAATGAAAATATTACACTTAGACACAAATCATCCACTAATGATTGCTCAGCTTGCTGAAAAAGGCTTTGAAAACCACGAAGATTACACAAGTTCAAAGACTGAAATCGAAGCCAAATTACATCAATATGACGGAATTATTATTCGTAGCCGATTTACCATTGATAGAAGTTTTTTGGAGAAAGCTACTAATTTGAAATTCATAGGTAGAGTAGGTGCTGGTTTAGAGAATATTGATTGTGAATATGCTCATAATAAAGGAATTATGCTTATATCTTCGCCAGAAGGTAACCGAAATGCTGTAGGCGAACACACTTTGGGAATGCTTTTGTCGTTACTTAATAAGTTTAAAAAAGCAAATTTAGAAATAGAACAAGGTAAATGGCTACGGGAAGAAAATCGAGGCTGGGAGCTGGATTATAAAACCGTAGGAATCATAGGTTATGGAAATATGGGCAAAGCATTTGCTCGGAAATTACGAGGTTTTGATTGCAAAGTGATTTGTTATGATATTAAACCTAATGTAGGTGATGAGAATGCCGTGCAGGTTTCTTTGGAAGATTTCTTCAGACAAGCCGATGTGGTAAGCCTACACACTCCCCAAACGCCTCAAACATTGAAGATGATAAATACAGATTTCATCAATCGGTTTACAAATTCGTTTTGGTTTTTGAATACAGCACGAGGCAAAAGCGTAGTTACTGACGACTTAGTAACTGCTTTAAAATCAGGAAAAATGTTAGGGGCGGGATTAGATGTCTTGGAATATGAAAAAGCATCATTTGAGGATTTTTTCACGGGCGATAGTCTTCCTGAATCATTCAAATATTTATTACAAGCCGATAACGTAATTCTTACACCTCATATCGCAGGGTGGACTATAGAAAGTAAAGAAAAATTAGCTCAAGTAATTGTTGATAAAATCATAGCTAATTTCTGTAAATAAGAATTAATGATGGAGTACAAGTCCGTAAATATCAGCTAAATAAATAAGTAATAATGAAAGTAAAAACGAAATTATAGGAGCTATCATCCACATAGCAAAGAAGCGACGTACTTGCGTTTTCCTAAAAATATTTTTAGGTCCCATTTTAGCAACACCAATTCCTAAAATAGCAGCCACATTCACTTGTACTAATGATGAAGGAATCCCTTTGCTAAGAGATGCTAAAAGTAACAAACTTCCTGAAATAAAGGCGATAATTACAGCTTCAAATTTCCCGAAGAGAATGATTTCTTTTCCTGTGTTTTTCACGATTTTATGACCAAATAATGAACTTCCTATACCAAAACAAGGAGCCACAATTAGTGAAGAAAGAATCAAAATTACCATAAAATCATTTTCATTTTTCAGTCCTAATTCATTGATTGTCATTGAAGCAATAGGACCAGAAGCATTGGCTACATTGTTAGAACCAATAGCGAATGAAACATAGACCGACATTACAATCAAAATAGTATTCCAAACGGGATTCAGATTTTCATTTTGAGCTCGTTGCATTGTTAATCCTCGCCGTCGCATCGGTTTGTAAATGTACTTTCCGCAGAAATATCCCAAAAAGTATGCAATAATAGGAAGTATAAACCAAGCAGGAATAATCTCGAAAAGAAGTTTGTTGGTATCTAACTTATTGAAATACAATGCAGGAGCAGCTATCGCTAATACAGCAGCCTGACTGGTAGATTGTGGAATTCCTGCTATATTGGATATCAAAAGTGTTATCGCAATAGAGAAAAGAGCGATAGAAACCACTGTAAAAGTCATATAATCGGCAGGAAGGATGCCATTACCCATCGTAGAGGCGGTGTTTTTCCCTGCTATGAAAGCCCCTAAAAAAACAGCTATACCGAAAATACCTGGAATTAAACTTTTTCTGATAACATTCGCTCCATAACTTGCAGAAAAAGCAGGAGCCGTTCCACTTCCTCCCATCGTGATAGCAAGTATCATTGCGATGATGTATGGCAAAAGTAATTGATTGTAAATGGGTGACATTATCTTAATTTTTTCTCTTAAATTACTACTACATTATATCCTTACAAATCCAAAAAATAATTAAGAGCAATGACAGTCCCTAAGTGCATACTCTCGTGTGTGTTATTGAAATTAATAGCATCTTCAATGCCTGTGAGTTCAAAACCATAGCTGGTCATATAAGTATTATAATTTGCAAAAATACCTTGCTGATAATCAAGCTGAAGCTGTTCTTGTGTGGAAAAGAGTAATTTTTTCAAGGAATTTATTTCTTCTTCGGAAGGAATATGCCCATCAGGGGCAGTACCTTTGCGGTAGGTTTCAATAAATTCGTTGGAAACCAAAGGCGTGATACCACTGAGTTTATAACATAGAATTTGCTGAGTAGCAATACAATGAGCGATATTCCATAATACATTATTATTAAAGCCAGTAGGAATTTTGGCTAATTGTTTGGGAGATAAATTTTCTAAATAGTATAAAAGTTTGGTACGAGTAGCTTTATGCAAATTGAATGTTTGTTCAGTAAGAGCCATATATATTTTTGTATTTGTTTTGGCAAAGATAGAAAATTTCAGCAAACAATAATATGCAAAATACATTTTTTTGGGAAAAATATATCAGAATAAGGATTCTTATTAGAAGATTGATATTTTAATGAAAAAAGGTTCATTTTCATTTTTTGTTCTTTTCGTCTTTTTCGTTATCTTTACGGCTTCAAATTAATTTTATAAAAATGACAAAAATACGAATTACAAAAAAATTCGACTTTGAGGCGGGACACGCCCTATATGGCTATGACGGAAAATGCAAAAATATGCACGGGCATAGTTATAAACTTTATGTTACGGTAATAGGAGAGCCTATTAATGACCCAAATAATGTAAAACACGGAATGGTAATTGATTTTGGCGATTTAAAACGCATTGTTACTGAGCAAATTATCAATAAGTTTGACCATGGAATGATTTTTAATGCCAATTCGCCTCATCTGCATTTGGCAAGTGAACTCCAGTCCAAAGACCATCATATTATTTTGGTGGATTATCAGCCTACGAGCGAAAATTTAGTAATAGATTTCGCTCAGCGTATCAAAAAGCAACTGCCAAGTAATGTAACATTGTTCTCATTACGATTGCAAGAAACGGAAAGTTCTTATGCAGAATGGTTTGCCAGTGATAATTAATTTTGTATAAAGAAGAATTCCAAGCCAAACAAATCACTTATGAAAATACATTTAGAACACGGGAAAAAGATTTATTTCGCATCGGATAATCATTTAGGAGCTCCTGATTTTGTGGCGAGTAGGGAGCGTGAGATAGCTTTTGTAAATTGGCTGGATAGTATCAAAGCAGATGCTGGAACTGTATTTCTGTTGGGGGATTTGTTTGACTTTTGGTTTGAGTACAAAACGGTAGTTCCGAAGGGATTTGTTCGTGTTTTGGGCAAGTTGGCTCAGCTGCGTGATAGTGGTATTCCGATATATTTCTTTGTGGGGAATCACGATTTGTGGGCGGAGGATTATTTCCCGAAAGAACTTAACATACCAGTTTTTTACAAGCCCTTGTCTTTTGAATGCAATGGCAAACATTTTTTGGTGGGACACGGCGATGGCTTAGGACCTGGGGATAAAGGTTTCAAACGAATGAAAAAAGTCTTTACGAATCCTATCTCCAAATGGCTTTTCCGTTGGTTACATCCTGACATTGGTGTGCGATTGGCTCAGTATCTGTCAGTTAAGAATAAACTTATTTCAGGAAATGACGATGTAAAATATTTGGGGGACGACAATGAATGGCTGGTACAATATTGCAAAAGAAAACTTGAAACCAAGCATTTTGATTATTTTCTGTTCGGGCATCGCCATTTGCCTATGGAAATAAAACTTTCAGAAACATCTACTTATATTAATACTGGTGATTGGATTCATTACTTTACCTATGCTATATTTGATGGCGAAACTACCCGATTAGTGGGAGGAAAAACCGAAAACTAATGAGGTCTTCCGCAATAAAAAAGAGAACCGAAAAGGCGAAACCTTTCAATTCTCTTAAATTAATGTAACTATAAAAAATCCGTAACCTTTCTTGCAATTATTCCAATGTCATTAGGTATTTTTCGGCATCTAATGCAGCCATACAGCCTGAACCAGCCGCAGTAATAGCCTGTCTGTAACGGCTATCGGCAGCATCGCCCGCTACGAATACTCCTTTTACATTGGTCAAAGATGTTCCAGGTACATTTTTGATATACCCTACCTCATCAAGTTCGATAAAATCCTTAAAGATGCTTGTGTTGGGCGTGTGTCCTATCGCGACAAAGAAGCCTGTTATAGGAATTTCTGTGATTTGGTTGGTTTTGTTGTTACGTACTTTAAGCCCTGTAACTACCTGACCATCACCGAGTATTTCTTCCGTTTCGGTGTTGAGAAGTACTTCTATGTTATTGGTTTTTAACACACGTTCTTTCATAATTTGAGAAGCTCGGAATTCATCACGGCGTACGAGCATTGTTACTTTTTCACAGATATTTGCCAGATAAAGAGCTTCTTCACAAGCCGAATCACCAGCTCCTACGATAGCTACTTGTTGCTTTCGGTAGAAGAATCCGTCGCAAACCGCACAAGCCGACACCCCTCCACCTGTTTTTAAATAATGTTGCTCTGAGGGCAACCCTAAATACTTTGCCGATGCTCCCGTAGCGATGATAACGGTTTGGGCGTGAATTTCGTGCATTTCATTAATCCACACTTTGTGAGGAGTTTGCGAAAAGTCTACCTTAGTTACCCACCCATTACGGATTTCAGTTCCGAAACGTTCTGCCTGTTTTTGCAGTTCTATCATCATTTCAGTACCTGTAATTCCGTTGGGATAGCCAGGGAAGTTTTCTACTTCGTTAGTAGTGGTAAGCTGCCCACCAGGTTGCTCACCTTGATAAAGTACGGGATACATATTAGCTCGTGAAGCGTAAATGGCTGCTGTGTATCCTGCAGGACCTGAGCCTATTATCAAACATTTTACTTTTTCTATTTCTGCCATTGTTTTGTTTTTTATTGAGCTTACAAAGGTACGATTTTTTACGAGAAAACAAAAGGTCGATGACGAAAAGTAATCAGTTGGCGAATGAACTATTTTCTATTGGTTAGAGAAAAACTTCCGTTAGAGGGAATTACTCTGGCAGGGCGTCTTCGTCATAGACTTTGTTTATATCAACATTGTAGAACGTTTGGAAAGTATCCCAAAACAAATCAAGTGTTTGTGTAAATATACAGCGAAGTAGGGCAGAATTTATATGCTGTAACGGGTCGCTATTGATGAAGAATTGTATCCAATGTTCGCATTCTTTTTTCGAGCTTCTGCCCATATCATATTCTGCCAAGAGTTCAAAAACGATGGAAGCTATTCCGCCGATTCGGTGTACTAATAGGAGTAGGTCGTGTTTTTGTTTTACTTGCTGAATGAAATAATTCACAAAATCTTTTTCGATATTAAGCCCTTCTTGGAGCAATGCTTCTGCTTTTGTGATGGCATTGGTGCAATCGATGATTCTGTTAGTATATTCATCATCGGTTAGTTGCATATCGGTTGGTTTTTTGTCCGTTTCGTACAGAATGTTAAAGAGTTCGGAGAGCAATTCGGCTTCTTGGTATGTTTTCGGGTTTTTTAATCCTCTGTAGTATGCTTCCCGCGATTCAAACATATATGAACATTGCAAAAGGCTGGAAATCAAGAATAATTTCACAGGTCTTTCACGATTAAGAAACGTTTTGGTATATGGAAAAAGAGGTTCTTTCATAGGAAAATTATTAACGCCTTAAAAGTACATCATTTTATTTATAATCGCATCATTTTTTGGGATTATTTTTTGGCTTTTCGAACCGAATTTTTATTCTTGATTATTAGGTTATTTTGTATAACAATTTAATAGTCAAGAAAATTTTAGCAAAGATACAATCTAAAAAATAGATTTTACCACATTTGAGTAAAGGAAAAAGAGGTTTTCAATCAAAATTGGATTTTTTCTGTAAAAATGATACAAAAATCATTAGAATATTTTTATAAGTCAATACAAAAAAAGCAGTATTTCACTAATCTTACACAGTTAGTGAAATACTGCTTTTTAGAACAAGAGAATAACTCTATTGGATCGGATTCTGAGTAAGTGTTCCTGGGTATGAATTTATAGCCGTTTGAGGAATATAATACACTACTCGATAGTCATTGGCTGAAATGACTTCCATCGCATCATGCGAACCAGGATAAAAACGCGTTAGTGATTTACCATTTCTGAATACATCATAACTGCGTTCCGCTTGGAAAGCCAATTCTAATTGTCGCTCTTTATCGATACGTTCACCTGCATTTGAAGCATCTAAAGAAGCATACCCTCCGCCTATAATAGAACGCTCTCGGATGATATTCAAACTCGTAAGAGCCTCCCCATAACGCCCAAGTTTGGCAAGTGCCTCTGCTTTATTCAAATAAATTTCACCCAAACGAGCAATAACTGGTGAATGCAAATGGCTGTTTTCGCCCTCACGAGAACATTTTACGATGTAGAACATCGGATACGCACGGTTTAATTTCATTAAATTATCAATAACTCCTTGATAAACATCTCCTTTGTAATTGATAGAATATATACCTTGCGTAGCATCCACAGCAGTAAGTGAGTATGGCACATTAACTTTATTTTCTTCAATTGTGCAGATAGGAACACCCGAAGTCAATACAAGTTGGTTATTTTCATAGTCATAATTAACAAGTGCTTGGATATATCTGTACCCCGTTTGGTTTCCGCTGTTATCTTTTTCTTTTGCTATAAAACGAAACGCCTTTTGCCGATACTTCGTGCCATTTATGGTAACTGAAGGATCATCGTATTGAGGTTCAATGAAATTCGCTCTGGCATCAACGATAATGTTATTTGCCCAGTCATTACGCCCTGTTTCGTTCAGCAAATCAATGTATTTCGCACTTGCGTACATTTCTCCCCAACCCATACCGCCGATATTGGCATACATACCTCCAATACCATAATAATGAGCGTATCCTGAAAACTCGGTAGCCACTCGTTTTACCACAAAGATAGATTCTTTATTATTTTCAGGGGTAAAAGTGTTATATTTCATAAAACTTGCTCTGTCAAGAAGCGTGTATTTGTTGGAATTGATAACTTTATCTGCATATTCTACTGCCAGTTGAGCGTAATCGGTATTCGGATTGTCGTATGTGCCTGACATATAAAGATATATTCTTGACAAAAGAGCTTGTGCGGCTTCTTTTGAGGCATAGGCATTACCTCTATCACGACTTATTAACGCTTCAGCTTTGAGCAAATCTTTGATTGCTTGTTCGTATGCTTCTTTGACGGTAGAACGGTCAGGCAAAGTTACATTAACCAAATCGTTTGGCGTTCCGTTAACAATAGGCACTCCTAAGTTAGTTTCTGGAGATTGTGCATAAGGACGTCCAAAAGCTCTACATAAATAGAAATACATCATACCTCGTAGGAAATAACATTCGCCCAATCGTGTTTTAGTTTCGTTTGTAGCCTCATTTTCAGAAAAAAGATTGATAATATTAGAGGTTTGAGCAATTACCTTATACCCGCTATCCCAAAAAGATTGCAAACGCTCATTATTAGGCGTACGAGCATACGAAATAAACTCATAAAAGGAATCCGTAGAGCTTCCGCGAATCATTATATTATCGCCAGCGTACTCACCACATCTGTGCATAACGTCTGACCAACCTTTCATCTGAGCGTAACAGCCGTTAAGTAATCCGTCAAGAGAGCCATCGGGGTCTGCGGCTATTTTCTCGGCTGCCATTTCTCCGTGAGGGAATCTTTCTATATCGCAAGAGGATAAGAAAATGATTGAAATTGTTAGAATTGATATGATATTTTTCATAATTTTAAAATTTAAAAATTAGCCGTTATTCCAAAAATAAATTTACGTGTAGAAGGATATACTGATGGTCCTGAGGAGTTTATCGCCTCGCCATTAACAGTTGGTATTTCAGGGTCTACACCTGAGTAATTTGTTATGGTAAACAAGTTTTCTCCTGAAATTGTCAATCTCAATTTAGGCAATTTATATTCGGATAAATCCAAATTATATCCTAAAGATAAGGTACGGAGTTTCAAATAGCTACCATCTTCCAAGAAACGGGAAGAGACTTTGTTTGAGTTACTTTTGTTTCCGTAAGAGGCTTTTGGGTGTGTAGCTTCGTCACCAGGGTTTTGCCAACGCTTCCAACCGCTCATCAGTTTCATTTGATTTCGGTCAGTATAAGCTCCGTCAGAATCGTATTCTGTTCGAGAGTAATTGTATATTTTTCCTCCGTAAGAGAATCCGAAACTGGCTCTAAGGTCAAAATTTTTATATGTGAAAGACGTTCCAAAACCACCAAAGAAATCAGGGGTAGCTTTGCCCATATCCACTTGGTCGGCTTCCGCATAATTTGTTGTTTTCTCACGTGTTACGTTTCCGTTGGCATCTGTTACAGTTTTATACCACAAAGGGTCTCCTGTTTCTTTATCCACACCAGCCCATTCTTGCATATAAAAGGTATCGCTATCATACCCTGGTTTTAATATTTTATCGGCAGAACCTGATATTCCTGTTCCATCTCCAATGATAATTTCTTTTCTATCTCCGTATAAATTTTTGATTTCATTGGTATTTTTTCCGAAATTAAAATCAATTTCCCAATGTGTGTTGTCGTTTTTGATAATAGAGGCTGCTAAGGTAAACTCAATACCTTTGTTGGACAATTCGCCTACATTACGCCAAACACTCGTTACCCCTGTAACCCCTGAAATAGGCACGGCGTATAACAGATTGCTGATGGCTTTGTCATAGTAATCAAATGTAAGTGAAACTCTGTCGAACAATGTCGCATCAAAGCCTAAGCCTGTGGTGTATGTAGTTTCCCACGTCAAGTCTTTATTTCCTATTTGAGAAATCAAAGCTCCCGAAATTTGGTTGTGGCTTGCTTCCGTAGAAACTGCATACAAGTCATATTGCCCATACAAAATATTAGGTTGGATACCTACTGACCCATACGAGGCTCTTAGTTTCAGGTTATTAACCCACTCAGTAGTAAACCATTCCTCATTATGAACATTCCAGCTACCGCTTACCGAGAAGAAATTTCCATATTTAGCATTGTCTCCAAAGTTAGAAGCACCATCACGCCGTAAAGAACCTTCTAACACATATCTACTGGCATAATTATAAACCAATTTAGAAATCAATGATTGTGTAGCCGATTCATTTAAACTTCCTTTGGTACTTTCAGGTTTCGTAACAATATCAAGAACCTCAAACCCTGGTACAAATCCCGTTCCTTGTGCTGAAATAACTTTTGCCCAATAATCCTTGTACTCATACACCAAAGTAGCATCAAGTGAATGTTTTTCAAAAGATTTGTTGAAATTCAGAAGTTGGCTGGTGTATCGGTTTACTATATTATTTTGATATTCATACAAACGACCGTTTACACTCTGTCCTCCTGAAGAGCGAGGGTCTGTGTAAGAATTGGAGTGATATGCCGATAATCGGTAATTATTCGTAGAAGAAAACGATAACCAATCCGTAAATTTGATTGTAAAATCTAACCCTCCCATTCCTTGAAAAGAAGTTCCATTACTATGATTCCATTGCAAATCATATAAGTAATTGGTAGAGTTACTATTAACCCATAATGAAGAACGATGCGGAACGATATTTCCGTTTTTATCATACGGGCTATCCCAAGGAAGGTTTGAGTACATAGCCGTTACAGAATGTTGTCTATCATCTGTTTTTCTAAAACTTCCTGCTATGTTAGGCTTAATAGTAAGCCATTTTATTGGAGAGTAATCCACTTTCAAACGGAAGTCATATTTGTTATAATCATAACCTTTTACCGCTCCTTGCTCGTCATAAAACCCTATTGAGAAGTAAGAACGAAGATTTTCTCCTCCCCCACTGATAGATGCAGTATAATCACGAATAAATCCTGTGCGAGTAGCTTCTTTCCACCAATCGAAATTGCTATTGCGAAGCTCTGGATTCCAACGAGGGAAAGCAATCGTTGAAGCATTGGAGAATGATTGGAAATAATCATACAATTCCGCTCCGTTCATCACTTCTAAATTTCCATTGTCTAAGTTTGTAATACCTTGTTTTAAAGACACTTGGATTTGCGGTTTCCCTGAAGTGGCTTTTTTGGTAGTAACCAAAATAACGCCATTTGCTCCTTGCGAACCATAAATAGCGGTAGAAGCAGCATCTTTTAAAATGGTCATCGTTTCAATGTCGGCAGGATTTACGATATTCGCTCCCGTTCCCATAATAACGCCATCTACTACCCAAAGCGGAGCCGTACTCCCATTGATAGTTGATTTTCCACGTATGATAATCGCACCCGTTTCCCCTGGTCGTCCTGACCCTGGAGCAACAAACACCCCAGAAACTTTTCCGTTTATCATATTTTCAATGGTAGGAGAAGTAACATCTACAAGTTTATCTTGCTTCAATGTTTGCATAGCTCCCGTAAGGCTCTCTTTGCGTTGCGTTCCGTAGCCTACCACTACGACATCTTCAAGCTGCTGAGCTTCCTCTTTGAGTACTACATTAATAGAAACTGACTTACCTGTAGCCGAAACTCTACGTTCCTCAGTAGATAACCCTATCGCCATAAACTGCAACGTTTCGCCATTGGCTACATTAATTGAATACTTACCATCGAAATCTGTTGCCACACCTCGAGTAGTATTCTTAACAATGACAGTAGCTCCAGGAACAGGCATACCGCTATCATCAGTTACCGTCCCAGAAACAACAATGTCTTGAGCCACAATGCTTCCTATTCCTAATAGGAAAAACATTAAAATAGACAGAAATTCTCTCATAAGAAATGATTTTGATTGTTAATATATTCTTATTTGTTAATTTGAGGTAGCAAGTTACGAAAATTTTTGTAAATGTTGATGATTTTTTATATTTTTTTTGTAAAAAATCAAGCGTTTCATAACAACCCTATTTTCAATAAGTTAGACACTCAATAAATTTAATTTTGCTGAATTTATAAAAGAATTCTCCTAAATCGAAATAAAATCTTTACTCCAACGAAGCTATTTGGAAAGATTTTTCTGTTAAAAACAAAAAAAATGAGTTCGATGTTTTATCGAACTCATTTACAATAAAATGATACTTGAACCGCTATAACTTTTGGTTATCAGACGAAAATCCTACAAGTTTGCGTTTAATAATTCTTTAATCTTAGGGTCAGAAGGTCTTGGAGCGTTTTTGTTGATAATAGCACCGTTTTTATCGATTAAAATAAAACGTGGAATAGCTTGAATATCATACAATTCTGCAAAATTTCCTTCGGCTTCTACATCTTCGTGTAGTTGGATTCCGACAGAGGCGTTTTCAGTTAAGAATTTTTTCCATTTTTCTTTCTCTTTGTCTATCGAAATGCTTACAAAAGCAATGTCTTTCCCGTGATATTCTTTTTCAAGAGCGTGTAAAGCAGGGGCTTCTTTTAAGCAAGGAACGCACCAAGTTGCCCAAACATCAATGTACACCAATTTGCCTTTTAAACTTTCCAAAGACGTTTTCCCACCAGCGAAATTTTCCAAATTGAACGCAGGAGATACATCGCCGTCTTTAAGTGAAAAACTCGTATAACGAGCAACTGCTTTTTTTACGATTTTCTCATCTTTTGAAAATTCTTTGATAGCATCGATAATCGCTTTGTTTTGCTCAGGGGTGTTTTTAGCCGACAATGCACTTCCTACCAATAATTCGGCTAACGAAGCCTTGATATTTGCCGATTTCAAACTGCGGATATAATCTACCGCAGCGTTCCAATCGCCTGACGTACCTACTTTTGAATAGAAATTTTGCGTTACAAGTTGTTGATACTCAGCAAATGTTTCAAAATCATTCGCATTGTCATAATCAATACTATTTAATTCCTCTGCAAAAGTTTGTGGAACCTCCTCCCCTTCTTTTGCCATACGAGCCTTCACTTGTGCGTAAGAGGCTTTTAGCTTTAAATCGGTGTATTTGTTTGATTTTTTCTCTAATTCAACAAATTCCTTAGGCAAACCTTTGAAATCTGCTAAGAAAGTATCGTATTTTTTTGACAATTCATCAGCAAATTTTTTGAAGTCTTCTGGTGAACCTTGAAATACCTCACGGAAATTTTTCTGATTTTCGCGTGTTAGCTCCATTTTCTTTTGTAAATAAACGTTTGCTAAGGTATCTCTTCCTGAGATTTTCACCACCGCAGGACGCTCGGAAAGGTCGATGTTTAATTTCACTTCATCACCTTGTTTCAAATACAACGGAACGTACACGTTTTGATTAAACAAAATGTAATAATTTGACTTTACATTAAGCGTATCAACAAACGAGCCATCGGCTTGAATTTCAATAGGTTGGTTAACATCGCCTCCCATAAGTTGCAACGATGTTCCTTCTGATTTTTCGATTTTACCTGATAAAATGATATAATCAGGACGTTTTTCACACGCTACAAAACCTATGGCAACGAGTGATAGAATAAAAAATTTTTTCATTTAAAATTGTAATAAGATTATATTAAATCATTGTTACTCACCGAGTAACGGATTTTGTTTTACAGCCTCTGCAGGGAACGAAATCGTATATCGAGGGTCGTTTGCCTGTAAGGTGTATGTGGTGGTTTGGTACGTATGTACAATTTGTTTCTGATTGGCTCTACGCAAATCAAACCAGCGATGCCCTTCTGCAAAAAACTCAATATCACGCTCGTCCAAGATGCGTTGTAGCAAATCGGCATTAGAAAGCCCATTGATTGTTGTTTCCAACGTGGTATGAGCCGATGTAGCGTGGCGGTTTTGCAAAAGCGTAAGCAATACAGCTTTTGCTTCAGTATCTTTGTTTTGGCGTGTCTGAGCTTCCGCTTTGTTCAAATAAAGTTCTGCTGTACGGAAAGAACACCCTGCAATATTAGGTTTAGCCACCGTATATTTATAATATTCAAGACAATCCCAACCGCAATTGTATTGGTTTAGATACGTTCCGTAATAATCAGGCATAACGTTTAGTAACATACGTCTGTCGGTGATTTGAGATGTAGACGTAGATGAATAATTGACCAACTTTCTGTCTTGTGTAGGATCCATTTTGTCTAAAAATTCATCGGTAACATATACATAACTCGACATATTTGCTGAAGGTGTATCAAGAGCCAAAAGCATTTCCACAGATTGGTATCTGTATGGCAATAATCTGGAACTCAAACTTCCCATTGTAAAGGCAGACATATCATACAAATCAGCGTTGATAGCCAAGGCTTTATCTGCATATTCTTCGGCTTTTGCCCAATTACTCATATAAAGGTGTACTCGGGATAAGAAAGCATAAACAGACACTTTTGAAAAACGATAGTTCGTGGCTCTGTCAATAGTTCCTGAATCACTTGTAACCTCTCTTTTTTCTGTAATCATCATATTCTCAGCGTTATTCAAATCTGATAAAATTTGATTATACACCGCTTGAACGCTTGATTTAGGATATTTAGCTTCCAAATCGGTTTCAAAAACCAAAGGCACTCCCTTATCTGTACTCGCCGTAGTAGCGTTATAATGAGGTGCGTACAAATTAATCAACCCAAAATAAGCATACGCCCGAAGTGCATACGTTTCTGCCAAAAGTTCTTGTTTTTCAGAAGAATTGGCAATATCACTTACACCTTTAATAATTTCATTGGCGTAAAAAATGATATTGTAAAATTCTCGGTACTTATAAGGAGACTCAAGATAGTTATTGTCGCTTTGTTCCCAAAAATAAATGCTTAGCACACTCCCAGAGGCTGACACGTCCAAATCTAAGGCGTCGTTCATAACCACATTGTCATCTCGGAAATAAAGCTGGTCTTTATAATCAGGAAAATTGTAATACGCTTGGTTAAGCATACGGCTGTAATGGTCTAATGTTTCGGGGATTACCTCGCCTTTGGGGGTAATTTCTAAGTATTTCTCGCAGCTTGTGGCAAGAAATCCCAGTGTAAAACATATTAGAATGTGTTTAAGTTTCATATTTCAAAAAATTATTTATTATAAAGTTAAATTTAGTCCCAAAGATACAGACTTCTGAATAGGCTGAGCGTAAATATTTCCGTACGTTTCAGGGTCAAAGTAGCCAGTATAATCTTTGCTGATAACGAACAAGTTACGCCCTTCCAAACTTAACCGTAATGATTTTAGGCTCAATTTCTTAACCAAATCATCTGGAAGATTGTACCCAAAACGGATACTTGACACACGTAAATAACTCATTTTCTTCGTCCAAATATCCAAATTATTATATATTTGAGGAACATTCGTCAAACCATTCATTACGTAATAATCGTATTGTGTAACGGTACTTGAACCGATAATACGAGGCAAGGTTGTATTTGTATTTTCAGGTGTCCAAGCATTTAAAACCTCACGCGACATATTCGAACCTCTATATATCGTGGTTGCTGCATACGGAGGCGTTCTGGTAACAGTCTGATTTATAACAAAATTAGACGCAACGGTTAGGTCAAAATTCCCATATCGGAATGTATTTGTAAATCCTCCTACAAATTCAGGGTCGGAACTTCCTGCGTAAGTCATCAGGTTTGCAATTTCCTCATTGGTATATTTGGACAATCCGTATCTTTTTGTTGTGTCCACATTGAAAAATTCAACAGCAGAAGCAGCAGAATTTCCGTTTTTATCTACAAAAATAGGAATTCCATTAGCATCTAATCCGTTGGTTTTGAATACAAAAACAGCGTTTACTGGATACCCTTCTAACGATGGATAAATACTGTTCAATGGAGCTTGTACCTTATTCACCACGTTCGTATTTCTAGAAAGCGTAAAAGTTGTATTCCATCTAAACTTAGGTGTTCTGATGTTTTCTGTACTCAATGTCAAGTCATATCCTTTGTTGGTCATTTCAGCCCAGTTTACTAATGAAGAACTGAACCCTGTTTCCAAAGCCAAATCGCGATTTCCTAATAAATCTTTACTGATACGACGATAGAACTCAGCAGATATTCGAACTCTTTGATCAAAAAACGAAGCCTCTATCCCCAAATCATAGTTATGCGTAGTTTCCCAACGAAGATACTCATTCGGTGGACGACTAATGGAAATGGTTGGTACTGTAAGCCCCGCAATAGTTACATTGTCATAAACCCCTTTTATAAAAGGAGATGTAGAACGGTCTACGTTTCCTTGCATTCCATATCCTGCTTTGATTCGTAAGAAAGAAATATACTTATTATCTCTTAAGAAATCTTCCTCAGAAGCTGTCCAAGCCCCAGAAATTGCCCAAATCGGCAAATAACGATATTTCGGGTCTACCCCAAAAAGATTTGACCCATCATAACGAATACTACCAAATAAGGTATAGCGTCTGTTATGCGTATACGATGCTGTACCATAGAAAGATACGTACGCATTTTCAACTTCACTTCGCTTCGGAACTTTGAAATATTCAGGGAATTCTGTTACAACAGAAGGAAGTATGATAGGCTGGCTGGTCAAGGTCAGTGGGTCATATCCAAACACACGCTCATAGGTAATCAACGAGTTGGTTCTGCGGATTTCACTTCCTACAAAAAGGTCTATTTCGTGCATATTATCAATATTCAACCCGTATTGTAAGTTATTTTTCCAGTTATATTGGAAAAACTCACTATTGGTTTTATTAATCATATCTCCGTCAGGAAGATAATATGCTGTTCGGTTATTATACTCCGAAAGATATTTGTAATAACGCGTTACATAAGAATCCCAAGCACTGTACTTTTCAGTATTGCCTCTGTCCAACTGAACGCCTAACTGCGAATTATACGTAAGTCCTTTCAAAATCTCATACTCTACATCTATCACCCCTTTTAACGAAAGGTTTTTCTGTGTATGCGAAGTGTTATTTCGCTCCTCCAATAAGTTATAAGGAATATAACGACTGGCAGAAGAACTTGCTACTACGTCTTGGTCATACACATAGTTTCCGTAGCTATCATAAGGCGTAAGATATGGATTTACCTTTCTGGAATAATGCAATGGATTGGTGTGCATTCCTGTCCCTGTTAGGTAAGAATCTCTATTGGATTGTGTCCCTAAGATAGTAGTATTGATTTTAAGTTTGTCATTGATTTTGAATGAATTTTTAGCGGTAAGTGTATATCGTTTCAATCCTGTTCCGATAGTAACTCCTTCTTCATCATAATATCCCAACGAGAAATAATAAGTAGCCGCATCACTACCTCCTGAAATGCTTATATTGTGCTGTTTGTTAAACGAATCGCGGAAAATAAGTTTCCCCCAATCGGTATTCACATTTCGCAATTGATTGATACGAGCCAATTTTTCGGCAGAAATAACTCCCGTAGTTTGATAAGAATCAAGTTCACTATTAGGTGTAGTGGCATACGCATCGGTTAAAATACGATACACCTCGCCCGAGGTTTGATACGCTCCCGTTAGGTCAGCTCTACGAGCCATAGCCAACTCAAAATCAACTTTTTCCGAAGCATTCATCAAGTTCAATCTGTCCAAATTAGGGGTAAAACCAACAAATGTATTGGTTGATAAACTCACGTTCATTGCTCCTTTTTTCCCTTTTTTGGTCGTAATTACGATTACTCCATTAGCAGCTCTGGCACCATAAATAGCCGTAGCAGCCGCATCTTTTAAAATGGTAATATCCTCAATATCATCAGGATTAATACCCGCGATAGAATACGAACGAAGCTCGTCAATAGCATCAGGAGTACTCGCCGTTAAAGAACCCAAATCCGATTTAAAATCAGGCACTTCGTTGTCTTCCAGCGGAAGCCCATCTACTACCCAAAGCGGGTCTTTCGTACCTTGTAAAGAAGCCGTTCCACGAATACGAATTTTGGCAATCTCACCAGGAGCCCCCGTCGCAATGGTAGTTTGCATACCCGCAACTTGCCCTACCAAAAGCTGGTCGATACTCGCCACTCCTGCCTGCATAATCTCTTTGGCTTCCACCTTAGTTATAGCAGCCGTAAGTTTACGAGCCTCTATCTTCTGATAACTGGTTACCAAAACGCCTTCCAAATCATTCATTACCTCCACTAAGGCAATTTCGTGAAAAGAATCCTTATCAGTAAGATGAACAACTTTGGTTTCAAATCCCAAAAAACTTACCGTAAATTCGGTTACATCGTTGGGTACTTTCAATGTAAAATTCCCATCAAGGTCTGTTACTGTCCCCAAACTAATACTCGTGATAACATCTTTCTCTCGAGTTTGTTTCGCAGCACTTTTCGAAGGTACTGCAATAGCAGCTCCCATCAATGGTTGCTTATCAGACGCTGCGATAACTCTCCCTGAGATAACACGTGATGATTGTTGGGCGTAACTAAAATTAATCAGCAAAAAAAACGCCAATACAGAATAAAAAATATATTTCATAATTATGATTTTTCTTAAATGAAAAAACGGAAGCGAATTGGCAAGTAAAATGTAAAATACATCTTATATAGTAGTATTTATAGAACAAATCACCACTCTATAAATCTGTTTCAAGCAAACAAAACACCTCTCTAAAAACAATTTACATCTTTCTTACCGAAAAAGAAAAATGTAAACCGAGTGCAATATTAGTACGTTTTTTTCATATTCACAAAAAATATAACGTTTTTTATTGATTTTCTCAACGTTATTTATTTTTGTTAAAAAAAGAACTCAAAGAAACGTACAAAATTAGGTACAATATTACTACATTTTTTTATATTATCAAAAAAATACAACTTTTTTATAAGTTTTCTCACAATATCACTTATTTTACTAAATAGTTATAAATTACAATATGTAATTAATCAGAAAAATTCAACTTCATAATTAAAAAAAAGAAATGTTTTTGCGTTAATTTACTTAGATTTTTTGTTTAATATTTAAAATCTGAGAAAAGTGTTTTAGTTACATTTTCTCATATTTTTTCTCAATTTTTTTCTCAGATTGATAAAAAGTAGTACCTTTACCCGCTAAAATTAGTAATTAAAATTATATGAATAAAATTGTAAAATCAGTAGCTTTGGCTCTGTTAGGTGTATGGTCTTTACAAAGCGTTGAGGCTCAGGTAAAACCTGCACAGCAAGAAACCGAAGTTTCTCTTCAAAAAGAATTACCTTTTGATAAAGAGGTAGTTACAGGAACGTTGCCCAACGGATTTCAGTATTTTATACGGAAAAATGTAGAACCTAAAAATCGGGTAACGATGTACTTAGCAATGAAAGCAGGTTCTATCTTAGAAACAGAAAAACAACGTGGATTGGCTCATTTCTTGGAGCATATGAACTTCAACGGATTGAAACATTTTCCGAAAAATGACTTAGTGAATTACTTCCAAAAGGTAGGCGTTCGCTTTGGAGGCGACCTCAATGCGTACACAGGTTTTGACCAAACTGTATACCAGCTTCCTATTCCGTCAGATAACCCAGAGGTGTTAAAAAACGGACTGCAAGTAATGCGTGATTGGGCTCAAGATGCACTACTTACGGGTGAAGAAATCGACAAAGAACGTGGCGTTATTATGGAAGAAATGCGTGGCGGACGCGGTGCAGCACAGCGTATGCAAGATAAATACTTGCCTGTGATTTTCAACGGCTCTCGATATGCCGAGCGTTTGCCTATCGGTACGGAGCAAGTAGTGATGAACTTCTCACACGATGAACTTAGAAAATTCCATAAAGATTGGTACAGACCTGATTTACAAGCTATTATCATAGTTGGAGATATTGACGTTGCTTATATGGAGAAAGAAGTAAAACGACTTTTTTCCGATATGAAAAATCCTACTAACGCTCCAAAACGCGAAGAATATCAGGTATCTTTGCTTAATAAAAATCAGTTTATTGCCGTTACCGACCCCGAGAATACCACTACAATGGCACAAGTGATTGTAAAACACCCTGGTACGAAAATAAAAACCGTTGAGGATTTACGCAACAGCCTTTTGAGAAGCGTATATAGCCAAATGCTTAGAAATCGTTTTAGCGAAATCGGGCAAAGTGCAAACCCTCCGTTTTTGATGGCTTCGGCAAGTGTTAGCGGATTTATGGGTGGATTAGATGCGTACAGCGGACGTATCGTTGCCAAACCCAATGAGTTAGAGGCTGGTTTCAAGGCATTTATCCGCGAGTTGGAACGTGCTAATAAATTTGGGTTTACCGAAACAGAATTTGACCGCGTTATCAAAAATATGAATAAAGGTTTGGAAACTTCTTATGCCGAGCGTGATAAGAAAACCTCAGGAGAATACGTTTCTGAATACCTTGATTATTTCCTTGAAGGAAACGCAGCGATGAGTACCGAAGATAGCTATGCGATGGTAAAAAAAATATTGCCTACCCTTACGCTTAAAGAAGCGGAAAATATTGGAAAACAATATTATAAGCCGATTAATCGCGATGTGATTATTACCGCTCCTGAGAAAGAAAAAGCACAGCTACCTACCGAAGCCAAAGTAGAAGAATGGTTTGCGGAGGTACAAGCCGAAAATTTAACTCCGTATGAGGACAAAGTTTCTACATTACCGCTACTTTCAACACAACCTAAAAAAGGAAGTGTAGTATCAAGAAAAAATATAAAAGAAGTTGATGCAGAAGAGGTTACATTAAGCAATGGTATCAGACTATTGTTAAAACCTACGGATTTTAAAAACGATGAAATTAGCATTTACGGATATAGTGATGGAGGAACATCTTTGTACAGCGATGCCGATTTTCCGTCAGCAAACTTTGCAGGTGCTTTGGTAGCAGGAAGTGGTGTAGGGCAGCTTAACGCCATCGAACTTAAGAAATATCTTACAGGCAAAGAGGTTTACGTAACTCCAAGTATAGGTGCTGATAGTGAGGCAATTTCAGCAAGTTCAGACAAAGAAGGACTCAAAACAGCCTTCGAGCTTATGTATGCGTATTTCACCGAACCTCGCATTGATGAAGATGTATATCAGAATTTCATCAACCGAAGTATTGCTTCCTTAGCCAATCGGGATAACAATCCTCAGTTTGTTTTCAGCAAAACAATAAGCGAGGCTCTTTACGGAAATACTATCCGCAGAAGACCTTTTGAAGAAGCCGATTTCAAAAAGATTTCAAAAGATAAAATTTTACAAATTTATAAAGAACGCTTTGCAGATGCTTCGGATTTCGTTTTCGTAATCGTAGGTTCGTTTGATAAAACCGAAATGTTGCGTTATGCCGAAGAATATTTGGGGGGACTTCCTAATTTAGGCAAAAAAGAAAAATCAAAAGATTTAGGAATTTATCCACCTAAAAAAGGTTTTGAAAAAATAGTTCGCAAAGGAAAAGAAGACAAAGCACAAGTAACGCTTTCTTATATGGGTGATTACAAGTACAATACGGATTCAAACCTGAATATGAGAGCTTTAAGCAGTGTGCTTACTATCAAGTTATTAGAGCGATTGAGAGAGGAAGAAAGCGGTGTGTATGGAGTTAGAGCCAATGCTACATATTCTAAACTGCACCGTGAAATGTTCAATTTCAGCGTTAATTTCGGAACAAGTATCGGAAAATATGAGTCGCTTATAAATTCTACCTTAGAAGAAATTTCTAAAATCAAGAAAAACGGAGCTTCACAAACCGATATTGACAAATTTAAGATAGAACAAAAACGCGGAAGAGAACTTTCTGTAAAAGAAAATTCGTTTTGGTCATCTTA
Source organism: Capnocytophaga sp. (assembly GCA_030523915.1). Classification (GTDB taxonomy): domain Bacteria; phylum Bacteroidota; class Bacteroidia; order Flavobacteriales; family Flavobacteriaceae; genus Capnocytophaga. The sequence goes on from JAUNHN010000007.1 coordinate 42,453, forward strand.
CCTGATGAGTTTTTATATAGACAAAAGACCTTTCAGATCACCGAACGAATTTTACAAAGATTTAGAAAAAATAACGTCCAAAAGCGTGAAAAAAGTAGCTAACAAATACCTGAAAGACGATATTTTATTCAAATTCATATTACTTCCTGACCAAGTTCAGAAATAAAAAATCAGAAGTTGATGCAAAAAGTATGATATTTCTGTCAGGCTGAGCGTAGTTCGCACTGTCAGGCTGAGCGAAGTC
>JAUNHN010000110.1 GCA_030523915.1 Capnocytophaga sp.
TTAATTGTTTATACTAATTGATAATTTGACATTAAAAAAACTTCTTCAAAACCTAATCGCAGATAAATATTTCTGCCCATTGCCGAAGATTGTAAAGTCATTATTTCACACTGATTTTCAATAGATTGATTGATAATTTGGCACATAATTTCTTCTGCAAATCCTAATTTTCTAAAATCAGGAAGTATTCCCAACGAATGTACTCCCATTGTTTTTTCAGTTTGATGAAGAAGTAAAGTTCCAATTGTATTTTCTTGATAATGAAGTAAATAAAACTGAATTTCTGATTTTGATTTATACACACTTTCAGCAGAAATAAGATAGCCAAAGCATTTTCTAAATACATCTGACCAGATTTCGGATTGTTCTTTCGTTTCTACTTTTTTAAATTGTAATCTGTTGGTTGTCAGCTTTTTTTCAGTTAAAACCAACGACATTCCATATTGTTCTGATTTTTTCACAAAACCGAATGATTGCAACTTTTCATCTTCAACAGGAGAAAAATCATCGGTAAAACAGCTAAACCTCAAAGGCTCAATGCTTTCCATAGCAATAGATTTTATTTCTTGAAGAATTTCATTTGTCAATATATTTGGATATTGTTTCAGCCAAATTCTGTTTGGATATTCTGAATTTGGAACTTTAGCCACCGAAATTATTTCAGATTGCTCATATTCTCCTGCACAATTACTTACGATTTCCCAAAGAGAAAAAAGATTTTGAATGTTTTGATGTATTTTCTTCATTTTGAATAAATTAAAAAGATTCCTAATATCATTGTAATTAGCCCCGCACTTTTTTTCAAAGTAATGGGGTCGGAAGGCAGATTGAACCAGCCAAAATGCCCCGCAATGACCGAAAAAATTATTTGCCCACATAGACCCAAAACGATGACTTTACTAATTCCAATTTTGGGAATTGTAACAAAATAAAGCATAAGCCCCGTGATGCTAAAAAGTCCGCCAGCAAGCCACAAATACCAAGGCACTTCCCTGAAATTTTCCCTGCTTGGAATGTCTTTTGCAAACAATATCAGCGTAAAACACAATGAAAAAACGACCGAACTTATTGCCGAAACGAGAGTGGTAAAAATCGGTTTTTTAAGCAAAATCGTCAATTGAGAATTAAATGCCGCTTGAATTGCCAAGCAAACGCCTCCCATAAAAGCAAGTAAAAATAATATTTTCGAATTCATACAGCAAAATTAGTGCAGTTTGGAATTATAAATCTTTACATATGTTGATTGGCGGAGAATTTTTTAATTCTTTACGAATACGGCTCAATTGTGTTGGGGTAATTCCTAAATGTAATGCTATGTTTTTCAATGATATATGTTTTTCGAGATTTGGATGTTGTTCTAATAATTTTTGATATCGTTCGGAGGCTTCCTGCATTACGATAGCGATTTCTCGTTTTTCCTTATCAATTACCCAATTTTTTTCCAGATAAGCAATGTAAAAATTTTTAAACTCAGAATGCTCTTCTATTAACTTTCTATATTTCTGATAATCAATGCAAATAATTACAGAATTTTCAACGGCTTGAAGTTCAAACTGAGAAGGTTTTTGCAATATTGCCGAGACCATAGAACCTGCAATATCATTTTCGAGGAAAATATTTTTGTTATACAAATTCCCTTTTTCATCTATAAAATAAGCAATTACCGCCCCCTGACAAATGAAATATTTATATTTGGCTATCTTGCCAAAAGGTAAAAGCAATTCGCCGGCTTTAATTTCTTCAAAATGAATGATTTTCTGCAATAAATCGAAGGCTTTATTGCTCATTGGGTAGTACGATTGTACTTTCTGAAAAAATTGTTGTATGTAATCTTGTCTTGCGTACATTATGGATTAGAAAAATGTTTAAAAATTTTGGCAAAGGTAAAAACTTCGTATCTTTGTGGCAAGTATGTACTTTTTAGTAACCTACGCACCAAAAAGTAACTATTGCTGATTATCAATGTTTTATAAATTAAAAATTTTGTAATAAACAATGAAAAACGAAGAAATTATACAACTTACTCAAGAACTTATTCATAGAGGAACTCAATTTGATTTGGATTTTTTAGAAAATATTTACGATGAAAATTTGATTTTTATTTTTGTAGATAGTCAAAATCAAATAAAAACGCTGAATAAAGAGGATAATATGAATTTTTTCAGAAATCTTAAAGGAAAAAATGCTGAACCGCTCAATACTTACGCCGAATTTCATTATGCGGACAGCGATGGTGAAAATGGTTTTGTAATTCTTTCCAGAAAAATGCAATTATCTGAAAATGAGCAAGATTTTCTGTTCAATATCTATTGGAAAAAACAAGAAAATCAATGGAAAATAGTTAGAGAAGTGGTTTATATCAAATAAAAAATAGCCTAAAAATGTCAAAAAAATATAATTCAGCCCCAGCGTGTTCGGTAGATTATGCTTTTCGGCGGATTGGCGGAAAGTATAAAGGGCGGATTTTGTGGTATTTACATCAAGGAAATGTGCTTAGATACGGCGAACTTCGCAAAAAATTATCCGATAGCACTACCAAAATGCTTACCCAAACCCTCCGTGAACTGGAAGAAGATGGGCTTATACATCGCGAAGTTTATCACGAAGTACCGCCAAAAGTGGAATATTCCCTCACCGAAACAGGAAAGGAACTCATTCCGTTTATCAATTATCTGCGTGAATGGGGCGAAAAACAGATGAAAAACGAAGCGGATAGTAAGGGGCATTGAAGCATTGTATCGACACATTGTGTCTTTTGATATTAAACAGATTTTACTAACAAAATTATTAGTGCAAATTCGTGAATATTTGTGGTTAAAAATCAAACCACGAATGACACGAATTTAATCGTAGGGGCGTATTGAATACGCCCTTATGTTTTGTGCTACACACTTGTCATTCTGAGCGTTAGTGAAGACACGAGCGAAGCGAATTGGCGTAAGCAATCTGAAATACTTTTGTCAAAAAAATTAGATGTTCATTTTTCGGTTGTTTGGGCGAGTTTTTTGCGGTAATTTTGCCCAAAAATCGAAGTTTTTTAATGATGAAAAATTTGACAAAAGAAGCTATGTATCAGGATATTATAGATAAAGACACTTCCTTTGAAGGGATTTTCTTTACAGCGGTAAAAACTACGGGAATTTTCTGTCGCCCCAGTTGTACCGCCCGAAAACCCAAGATTGAAAATGTAGAATTTTTTAGTTCAGCCAAAGAATGTATTTTAAAAGGCTATCGCCCGTGTAAAGTCTGCCGACCGCTCGAAAATTTAAACCAAACTCCTGCCGATATTCAGCAGATAATGAATGAGTTACAAGAAAATCCTACACTTAAATTCAAAGACCAAAATCTGCGAGAACGAGGCATAGAACCCAGCTACATCAGGCGTTGGTTTTTGAAGCATCACGGCATTACTTTTCACGCCTTTCAGCGGATGTTTCGCATCAATTCCGCTTTTAAAAAAATTCAGCAAGGCGAAAGCATTACACAAACAGCTTATTCAGTTGGTTTTGAGTCGGTTAGTGGCTTTGGAGAATCATTTAAACAAATTTTTGGAGTTTCGCCCAAGCAAGGAAAAAAACAGCAAGTTATTGATTTTAAACGAATTGAAACTCCTTTGGGAACGATGATAGCTTGTGCCACAGAGCAAGGGCTTTGTCTTTTGGAGTTTTCCGATAGAAAAATGCTGGAAACCGAGCTGAAAAGCATTGCCAAACGCCTCAATGCGGTGATTATTCAGGGTGAAAATCCTATTTTTGAGATTTTGGAGCGAGAACTCAGCGAATATTTTAACAAAAAACGCACCGAATTTTCCGTGCCTTTACATTTGTTAGGTACTGATTTTCAGGTAAAAGTGTGGAAAATATTACAGCAAATTCCCTACGGCGAAACGCGTTCGTACAAAGAACAAGCCCTTGCTTTGGGGTCGCCAGAGAGCGTAAGAGCGGTGGCCAATGCCAACGGAATGAACAGCATTTCTATCCTTGTGCCGTGCCACCGCGTAATAGGCTCGGACGGAGGGCTTACAGGCTACGGCGGCGGACTTTGGCGTAAAAAATACCTTTTGGATTTGGAACAAAAAAACTCAGAGAGTTAAAATAAATCGCAATTTTGCCATTATTTTTTGTTTTATGCTACCAATTTGTCATTCTGACGATAGGAAGACTCTCGTGTTTTTGTTTTGAGATTCTTCCCTGCGGTCAGAATGATAGACACAATGTGTCTTTTTAAAAACACATTGTAGGGGTAAATCGCAATTTGCCCTTTTAGGTATTTTTGGTAACGATGTTTTGGGTTAATTGCAATTAGCCCCTACAATGTGTCTGCATCAGGTGCTACCTGCTTCCCTCTCCTTGGGAAACCTGAAAGGTTCATCGATTCCTTACTATAAAATATTAAAATAGAGATAAAGGGGCTGGGGAAGAGAATTATTTCGCCCATTCGTGCTACGGACTAATTGCGTAAAAAATCCAAAAAAAGTATTATTTTTGCCTCGTTTCTTAAATATTGATGATGCTTTTTCAGGGAAATACCGCCGAAATTTTAGAAATTAGAACTTATGATAATTTGGCTTCCACTTGCGATTTGCCTTTGCTTAAAGCGGGTGAAATGGGGCTTATTTGGTTTTGTGCCGATGATAATCAGATGATTATAGACACCCAAAAATATACTTTTGCCAAAAATCAAATTTTGTGCATCACCGAGTTTCATAAAATCAATGCGTATCATTTAAAATCCGTTCGTTATATCCGTTTCAATCGGTCGTTTTATTGCGTTTTGGGGCAGAAAAGCGAGGTGAGTTGCAAAGGAGTTTTGTATTACGGAGCTTCGGAAGTGCCTGTGTTTTCGCTCTGTGCGGTGGAACAAAATCGGTTCAATCACCTTTGGGAAGTACTTTGCCAAGAGATGAAAGAGCAGGACAATTTGCAGTTGGAAATGTTGCAAATGATTCTAAAGCAGCTACTTATCATTGGGCTTCGGCTTTACAAACGCGAACGAAATTGGCAAGAAGAACAGCCCGAACAAGTAGATACCGTGCGAGAATTTAATTATTTGGTGGAAAAACATTTCAAAACGCATCACAAAGTGGAGGATTACGCCAATATGCTTTATAAATCGCCAAAAACGCTGTCCAATATCTTCAAAAAATTGGTAGGAAAATCGCCTTTGCAATTGATTCGCGAACGGAAACATCTGGAAGCCAAGAGATTGCTATTTTATACAGAACTTCCCATTTCGGAAATTGGCTACGATTTAGGATTTGAAGATGTGCAATCTTTCAGCCGATTTTTCAGTGCTATGGAAGGTGTTTCGCCCTCTGGATTTCGCGAAAAAACTTTAAAGGAAAAATAGCCAACTCAAAGGGAATTTTCACTTACCTCAAACTGCCGCCGCCGAGCTACTTTTGCACCATTAATTTTAAATAGATTTCATAATGAAAAAATTAGCATTAGTAGCGATGTTGGGTATCGCGTCATTTTCAAAAATTCAAGCACAGGTTCCAGACCCAGGTTTTACCATTGATGAGAAAACAGCCATTGTGATTGTAGATCCGCAAAACGATTTTTTAAGTCCGAAGGGAGCTACTTGGGGCGTTGTGGGCAAAAGTATTACCGAAAATAACACGGTAGAAAACATCGAACGCCTTTTTAAAATTGCTCAGGAAAAGAATGTAAAAGTCTTTGTATCACCGCATTACTATTTTCCTCACGACCACGATTGGGAAATTCAAGGAGCTGGTGAAACGCTGATGCACCACATAAAAATGTTTGACCGAAAAGGGCAACTTACTTTGGAAGGCTTTGAGGGTTCGGGAGCGGATTGGTTGGAGCAATATAAAAAATACATCAACCAAAAGAATGTAGTAGTGGCAAGTCCGCATAAAATTTTTGGGCCAGAGAGCAACGATTTGGCATTGCAACTGAGAAAACACGGATACAGCAAATTGTTGTTGGCGGGAATGTCGGCAAACCTGTGTGTGGATTCGCATATGAGGGAATTGGTGGAGCAAGGCTTTGAGGTAGCGATAGTTACAGATGCTACGGCAGGAACGATTATTCCAGATATGGGCATTGATGGTTACAAAGCGGCAATGGCGAACTTCCGTCTGATAGCGAGTCATCTTTTCAAAACCGATGAAGTAGTGAAAGAATTCCAAAAAATCAAGAAAATTTCGCCTAAAAAATAAATTTTCATCACATTAAATTGAGTATCAGTGTATTATAAAGCCAACCGAAAAGGTTGGTTTTTGTTTTTTATTCTTGTAGGGGCGACACGAGCGAAGCGAATTGGCGAAGCAATTGCATACACCCTTATTTCATTCAAAATCAACGCGTAGGGGCAAATTATATTTGCCCTTTTATGTATTTTTGGTAACGATGTTTTGGGCGTAAGCATTACGCCCCTACAAAAAAATCACTAAAAAATTTGGTTTATAATATAAACTTATTTATCTTTGTCCCGTGAAAAAGAATTAGAAAAACAAAAAGCTATTTTTTTTTGACTAATTCAGTTTATAAAATAAACTAATTTACAACAATAGTATTAACTTTAAAAATTAAAAAATTTACAAAAATGGAAAATTTGCAACCAAAAGACAGCCTTGCTATCATAGAAGCTGTCATCAGCGAGAGAAAAAAGAAGTACGAAGAAAACGGATTTTTATTCATTTTCTGGGGAATTTTAGTGATTTTGGCAGGAATTTTACAATTTCTGATGCTTTGGCTTGATTTTCAGCCTAAAATGTCGGGTTTGGTATGGGCTATCTTGATGCCTTTGGGCTTCATTTACACCTTTATCGTAAAAATGAAAGAAGACAAAAACGCCCAAAAAAAAGGCAAAACAACCGATTGGGCAGGATATTTGTGGCTGGTAACAGGGATTATCGCAATGTTTGGCGGATTTTTTCAAACACACGCAAATACCACATTGTTAATGATTTACATTCCGATGACCATTGCTTCGCTTTCCACAGCTTTACAACTCAAAAATAGGCTTTGGGTAACTACATCAACCATTGCTATACCTCTGATTTACAGTTCGTTGTACATAGATTACGGATATTTCAGTCCGCTTGTATCTTCGGTTTTGGCGTTTTTGATATTTTTATTACCTGGTTTTCAGTTATATACGGACTTTAAAAAGCGAAACAATGTTTAAAGATTTAGACCCACTTTTGCACTCCCAACTGCGACTGGCAATAGTCTCGCTTTTGGTCTCGGAGGAAAAAGCCGATTTCGCCCGAATAAAGGAAGTTACCAAAGCCACTTCGGGGAACATCAGTGTGCAAATTCAGAAGTTGGAATCGGCGGGGTATGTTTCTGTAACTAAGTCATTTAAAGACAATTACCCCAATACTACACTTTCTTTAACAGCCAAAGGTTTCACCGCTTTTGAAGAATATGTAGAGGCACTAAAAGGCTATTTAAAATAATTTTAG
>JAUNHN010000111.1 GCA_030523915.1 Capnocytophaga sp.
AAAAAAATCCTCAACTTATAGAAATTCAAGGTATTAAAACTTCCGAAGAAAACGACCTCGAAGAACATAAAAAAATGCAAGAATTAGAAGAAGAAAAAAAAGAGGAATTTTAACTATTCCTCTTTTTTTTATATATTTTCAATTTATCGCCTCTCCAAAAGAACTACATTCTCCACATGATGTGTCTGTGGAAACATATCTACGGGCTGTACTTTTGTAACTTTGTACATAGCGTCCATCAGAGCCAAATCACGAGCTTGTGTAGCACTATTACAACTCACATACACCACTTTGGGCGGTGCTATATTTAGAATTTGCTGTACTACATCTTTGTGCATTCCGTCACGAGGAGGGTCAGTAATGATAAGGTCAGGCATTCCGTTTTGTTTTATAAACTCTTGGTTAAACACGTTTTTCATATCACCTACATAAAACGTTACATTGTTTATCTTATTATACAAAGCGTTGTTACGAGCATCGTTAATAGCTTCAGGAACAGCTTCTACACCTACTACTTTTTGGGCTTTTTGGGCTACAAATTGAGCTATCGTTCCTGTTCCTGTATAAAGGTCATATACCAATTCATTGCCTGTAAGTCCTGCAAAATCACGAACTACTTTGTAAAGTTCATACGCTTGTTTAGAATTTGTTTGATAGAAAGATTTGGCGTTGATTTTGAATCGTAAACCTTCCATTTCTTCATAAATACAGTCGCTCCCTTTATAGCAAATTATCTCTTGGTCATAGATGGAATCATTTGGTTTTCCATTTATAATATATTGTAATGAAGTAATTTGCGGAAATTTTGTAGCAATAAAATCTAAGAGCAATTCTCTTTGGCTTTTATTTTCTTTAAAAAATTGGATTACCAGCATTATTTCGCCAGTAGAACTTATCCGAATCATCATTGAACGCAAAAAACCTGTCTGATTACGAGGGCTATAAAATTCCATTCCGTTATCCAAAGCAAACTGCTTGATTGCTAGCCTGATTTCATTTGATGGGTCTTCCTGTAAATAACACGTTTCGATGTCCAAAATTTTGTCCCACGCTCCCGAAATATGAAAACCCAAACCATTGCGATTATCTATTTCCGTTGCATTATTTATCTCTTCAGGAGTAAGCCAACGGGTGTCAGAAAAAGAGAATTCCATTTTATTACGGTAGAAAAATGTATCTTCAGAGCCTAATATTGCATAGGAGGGAGGCAATTCTATTCGTCCCAGTCGTTTAAGATTATTTTCCACTTCTTTCTGCTTGTAATACAACTGATTAGGATAACTCATATTCTGCCACTTACACCCACCACAATACCCAAAATGCGAACAAATGGGCGTTACACGCTTATCCGATTGTTTATGAAATTTCGTTACAAAACCTTCATAATAAGCAGTTCTTTTTTTGGTAGTCTGTACATCTACTATGTCCCCAGGAATGGCATCCGAAAGGAAAATAACACGCCCATCAGGAGCTTTGGCTACACCTTTACCTTTGGCTCCTGCGTCAATAACTTCTATCTTTTCAAATACAATATTTTTATTCTTTTTTCCCATAATTGGGTGCAAAGATAAAACGAAAAACCAAATGTAAAAAAGAAGAATCATTATTTTTTGGATTTTGTATTTTTATCTTTTTTTGATTTTTTCCAGAGAAAAAATTTTATAAAAATGCCGAAAAAAAACTTTTTATCAAAACAAATTGATTTTTAAGTTTTTATAACAAACTTAAACCTTCACAAGAAATAAAATTTGCAAATAATTCTCTTATTAGCATTATTTTTCTATTTTTACACTTTCCAATTAAAAAACATAAAAAATGAATATAGCAATCGTATGTTATCCCACCTTTGGAGGAAGTGGCGTAGTGGCAACCGAATTAGGATTGGCATTGGCTCGGAAAGGGCATCAAGTACATTTCATAACGTACAGTTACCCAGTACGTTTGGATTTTTTGGAAGCCAATATTCACTTTCACGAAGTCCACGTGGAAGAGTATCCATTATTTCATTATCAACCCTATGAATTGGCTTTGTCCAGCAAAATGGTTTCGGTTATTAAAAACTACAAAATCGATGTGCTACACGTGCATTACGCCATTCCACACGCTTACGCGGGATATATGGCAAAGCAAATGCTCAAAAAAGAAGGCATCGAAATCCCGATGATTACTACACTTCACGGTACGGACATTACCCTTGTCGGAAACCACCCAAATTATAAACACGCCGTTACGTTTAGTATTAACGAATCGGACGTAGTAACCTCTGTATCAGAAAGTTTAAAACGCGATACGTTACGGCTTTTTGAAATAGAAAAGGACATCGTAGTAATTCCGAATTTTATCAATATAGAGAAAGAAGCACAAATTACGCCCTGCAAACGCTCTATTATGGCAAAAAAAGAAGAACGTATCATTACGCATATCAGTAACTTCCGACCTGTAAAACGCATTGCAGATGTAGTGGAAGTTTTCTATCGAATACAACAAAAAATTTCCGCCAAACTCATTATGGCAGGAGACGGACCTGAAAAAGAACACGCTGAATATCAATGTAAACAATTAGGAATCAAGGACAAAGTGTTGTTTTTAGGAAATACATTGGATATTGATAGAATTTTGTGTTTGTCCGATTTGTTTTTATTACCCTCTGAATCAGAGAGTTTTGGGCTTTCGGCATTAGAGGCGATGGCTTCGGGCGTTCCCGTGATTTCATCGAATGCAGGTGGTTTGCACGAAGTGAATGAAAACGGATTTTCAGGATTTTTAAGCCCTGTCGGAGATGTGGAAGCTATGAGCAAAAACGCTATTTATATTTTGGAAGATGAAAATCGTTTGCAAGAATTCAAAAAACAGGCAAAAATTTCCGCTTCACGCTTTGATGAGCGAAAAATTATCCCGATTTATGAAGAATTATATCAAAAAACGCTCGAAAATCAGAAAAAATATTCATAAATCCCCAATAAGTCTTATAATTCGTGTAAATTTGTAAATATTCGTGATTAAATTAACCAAAGATAGATATAAATAGCCATAAATATTTTCCATAGGATAGATATTACATTCGTGTAAATTTGTGAATATTCGTGGTTAAAAACAAAAGAAAAATATGAAAATATCAGTAGAATTAACATTCAGTCCGTTGCAGGACAATTTTGAAGAGCCTATTATTCATTTTATCAAAAAATTACGAGCTTCGGGCTTGAAAGTACTTGAAAATCCGCTTAGTACGCAGATTTATGGCGATTATGACCAAGTGATGCGAGTACTTACCGTCGAAATCAAAGAAGCAATGGAACTTGTGGAAATTGGGTTGATGTATATGAAAATTGTTAAAACCGACCGACACGATTATGAGCCACATTTTTGATTGGTTTTTCTCTCAGTATGAGGGAGTTGCAACCCATTTGGTAGTCTTGGAAATCATCGGAGTAATTTTCGGATTTCTCAGCGTATGGTTTGCCAAAAAAGGAAATATTTGGGTATACCCCACAGGCATCGTTAGTACGGTGATTTTCACCTATTTATTGGCTGTTTATACCCTTTGGGGCGATATGCTTATCAATTTTTACTATACTATAATGAGCGTTTACGGCTGGGTGTTGTGGTCAAAAAGCAGTACAGACCACATTCACGTAAACGTTTCCAAAACCACTCGCCACGACCTACTGATTTGCTCCCTATTGGCACTATTTAGTTTGGTATTGGTAACTACGGTGTATTACTTCAAACCTTTTATCAAAAATAGCTTTTCGATGACGGATATTTCCCTTGGTTTTCAGTATTTTAGCAAGTCGGAATATGTAGATATTTTGACTACGGCAATATTTTTAGTAGGAATGTGGCTAATGGCAAAACGGAAGATAGAAAACTGGCTTTTTTGGATAGTGGGCGATGTGATTTCAGTACCGCTTTACGCTTATAAAGGGCTGTTTTTCACTTCGTTTCAGTATGGATTGTTTACAATAATTGCTATTTTTGGGTATATTGAATGGAAGAAAAATTTAGACAAACAGCAACAGACATTCTAAAAGTGGCATTCGTAGGACCTGAATCTACGGGCAAAACCACTATCAGCCGTGCTTTGGCAGAAAAATATAAAACCGAGTGGGTGCCTGAGTTTATGCGTACTTATTTGCAACAAAAATGGGACAAAAAGCGAGAACTTTGCGTATGGGACGACCTGCCTCCCATAGCTCACGGACAGATGATTGCAGAAAATAAGCTCATAAAAAAAGCAAAAAAGTTTATTTTTTGTGATACAAATTTGTTAGAATTGATGATTTATTCGTATATTTACTACGGAAAATGCGACCCAAGGATAGAAAAGTATGCTCTTGAAAATCAGTATGATTTCATTTTCCTGACGAATATTGATGTTCCTTGGGTAGCTGACGATTTGCGAGACAAACCCAACGAACGTGAATTTATGTTTGAACAATTTCAGCAAATGCTGGATAAATATCGCATACCTTACATTATTTTGGAAGGAAACCACGATATGCGAATGCAGCAAGTGTCTGATATTTTAGCAAATCATCAATAATTTTATTAAATATTTTATATTTTTATAATCAATAAAGTCATTTTTTGATAAAAAAAATCTCAACAAAATAAAAATTATGATATAAATAAAGTCTTATTTCAAAAAATATAACATCACATAAAAAATTAAAGATATGAGTAAACTGACACAAAAAGACCAGCAGTTATTGGCTCAAAAAGGCATCACGGAAGAAATGCTTGATATGCAAGTGGTTCTTTTCAAAGAGGGAGTTGCTCCCATAGAACTACAAGCCGCAGCTACTATTGATAATGGAATTATTTCATTTTCAAAAGAAGAAACTGCCAAATATGCAGCTATTTATCAGAAAAAAAAGGAAGGTATTTCGATATTAAAATTCGTTCCAGCCTCAGGAGCAGCTACTCGAATGTTCAAATCACTTTTTGCTTTCAAAGATGATTTCAATCCTGAAAAAGAGTCTTTTAAGGCGTACGTAAACCGCAAAAGTGATAAAGAAATCGAAACTTTTTTCAATGGATTGGAAAAATTTGCTTTTTATCCTATTTTAATGGATTACATAGCCCGAAACAACCCTGAATTTCATTCGCAAAATGAAGATAATCAGAAACATATTTTGGTTTCTACCTTGCTTAGCGAAAATGGATTGAATTATGGCAATCTCCCAAAAGGATTACTTCCTTTTCATAAACATTCTGAGAAAATCGTAACGGCATTTGAGGAGCATTTCCGCGAATCGGTAATGTATGCTTCTGGGGAAGATTTGGCTCACTTGCATTTCACTATTACTGAGCAACATACAGATGCTTTTAACAAAGAATTAAACGACATCAAAGAAGATTTAGAGAAGCGTTACAATATCAAATTTGATGTGAGTTTTTCGTACCAAAAACCAAGTACAGACACAGTTTCTGTAACTGAAGATAATGAATATTTCAGAGATGAAAATGGAAATCTATTATTCCGCCCGTCAGGACACGGAGCTTTATTGGATAACCTTAATGAAGTAGATGCAGATATTATTTTTATAAAAAACATTGATAATGTGGTGGTTAAAAAATATACTGACGAAACTGTTTTCTATAAAGAAGCGTTGGCAGGAAAACTTCGAGAAATACAGTCCGATATATTCCACATTCTAAAACGTATTGAAAATAATAAAGTTAAGAAAAAGGAAGTATCTAAAATATTGAATTTTTTAAAGGAAATCAATATCTATGTACCTGATTATCTGTACAAATTCAAACGCCATTATGCGTTAGAATTCGTTCAAGAGCAACTTAATAGACCGATTCGCGTGTGTGGAATGGTTAAAAACGAAGGTGAACCTGGTGGAGGTCCTTTCTGGGTAAAAAATGCAGATGGTAATCTTAGTTTGCAAATTATTGAATCTGCCCAAGTGGATTTAAGTAATCCTCAACAAAAAGAAATTTTTCAACAAGCTACACATTTTAATCCTGTAGATTTGGTTTGTGGTACGAAAAATTTTAAAGGTGAAAAATTTGATTTACACGACTTTACCGACCCTAAACAAGCATTCATCACTAACAAAACCTATATGGGCAAACCACTCAAAGCTCTCGAACGCCCAGGGTTGTGGAACGGTTCTATGGCTAATTGGATTACCATTTTCGTAGAAGTACCTCTTATCACATTTAATCCTGTGAAAACTGTAAATGATTTGCTTAAAAAAACACATCAATAACCTAAAAATTAAATAATTAGAAACAAGTTAGAGATGATATTTTCATCTCTAATTTGTTTTAGTTTAAAAATTACTTCTTTTTGATAAACCAAAAAATCAAAATAACTTCCGTAGCATAAACTCTAACCATTATTAAAAATTTTATGTATATTTGTCCAAATTATTTTCAAACAAAATTTATTCTAAAAATCATAAATATATGTATTTCAAAAAGATAGTACTTGCTATTTCTATTATTGGTTTAATAGGTTTAGTTTTTTTTTCCTATTTTGTATACAATGCTGTTTTAGCTCCAAATACCAATTTTCAAGAACAAGAAGTGGAAATTTTTATCCCAACAGGAGCTGATATTAATGATGTAGTTCACAAATTAAGTCCATATCTTATTGATTCACAATCATTTATTAGAGTAGCACAACAAAAAAAATATGCCAATAATGTAAAAGCTGGTAGATATATTATCAAGAAAGAAAGTAGTAATAATGATATTATCAACGTTTTACGAAGTAAAAATCTTCCTATAAAGCTGACATTCAATAATCAAGAAACATTGGCAGACTTGGCAGGACGCATCAGCCAGCAAATTGAAGCCGATAGTATATCTTTATTAGAAGCCTTCTTAGAACCTGAATTTTTATCAGAAAATGAATTTAATGACAAAAATGCAATAGGAATGTACTTGCCTAATACATACGAGTTTTTTTGGAATACATCTGCCACTCAATTTAGAGACAAAATGCTGAAAGAATATCGCCGTTTTTGGAATAATGAAAGAATAGAAAAAGCTAAAAATCAAAACCTTACACCGAAACAAGTAAGTATTTTGGCTTCCATCGTTCAGAAAGAAACAGCCCAAGTATCGGAACGGAGTAGGGTAGCAGGTGTTTACCTTAATAGATTGAATACAAATATGTTACTACAAGCCGACCCTACGGTTATTTTCGCAATAAAAGAACACACGGGTCGTTATGATACTATCATCAAACGTGTTCTTAATCGTGATTTGGAAATAGATTCTCCTTATAATACGTACAAATACGCAGGATTACCCCCTGCACCCATTGCTATGCCTGATATTTCGGCAATTGAAGCAGTATTAAATCCTGAAAACCACGATTTTTTCTATTTTGTAGCCGATGTTGAAAAGCCTGGTTTTCATAAATTT
>JAUNHN010000112.1 GCA_030523915.1 Capnocytophaga sp.
TAAAAAACAAGTAAAAGAAGAGGCTAAAAAACAACCTAAAAAACAAATTGGTAATTTCCTAAAAGGCTTGGGAGGCAATGAAAAGAAAGAGTAATTAATTTAAAATTAAAAAATTAACACTTAAATCCTTGATTTTAAAATTATTCTTTTACTTTTGCACTCTCTTTATACTTTAAATAGATGAAGGTAAGACATATTACACAGAAACTGGAATTATTAAGCCCGCTTACGTATGCCGAAAGTTTTGATAATGTAGGTCTATTGGTAGGCGACCCTGAAATGAATGTTACAGGAGTTTTAATAACGTTAGATACACTGGAAGAGATTGTAGATGAAGCTATTAGCAAAAATTGCAACCTAATAGTAAGTTTTCATCCAATTATTTTTAATGGACTTAAAAACATTACTGGCAAAACCTATGTAGAGCGTGTGGTTATTAAAGCCATTCGCCATAATATTGCTATTTATAGTATGCACACGGCTTTGGATAATGCTTTTTTGGGTGTAAATGCGAGTATTTGCGATGTGCTGAATCTGCAAAATCGCAGTATTTTGATTCCGCAGAAAAATCCTATCCGTAAGCTAATTACTTATGTTCCTAATGCTCAGGCAGAAAAAATACGCAAAGCTCTATTTGAAGCGGGAGCTGGTAACATCGGAAATTACAGCCAATGCAGTTTTAATCTGGAAGGATATGGGACATTCAACGGAAATGAACACTCCAATCCTACCCTCGGAGAACGTAATTTACTTCATACTGAAAATGAAACGCAAATCGGGGTAATTTTCCCTAAACATTTGCAAAACAAGATTTTAAATTCCCTAATTGAAAATCATCCATACGAAGAAGTCGCTTATGAGATTTATACGCTGGAAAATATACATCAGCATATCGGGCTGGGAATGATAGGTGAATTGCAAAATCCTATGAGTGAAATTGATTTTTTGGCTTACGTGGAAGAAAAAATGCAAACCGATTGTATTCGCCATTCCGCTTTTATAAACAAAGAAATCAAAAAAGTGGCTGTACTGGGAGGAAGTGGAGCTTTTGCCATCGA
The DNA here is from genome assembly GCA_030523915.1 of Capnocytophaga sp. Taxonomy (GTDB): domain Bacteria; phylum Bacteroidota; class Bacteroidia; order Flavobacteriales; family Flavobacteriaceae; genus Capnocytophaga. The sequence goes on from JAUNHN010000112.1 coordinate 1,059, forward strand.
CGCAGCCAAAGCAGCCAATGCCGATGCTTTCATAAGTGCTGACTTCAAATATCACGATTTTTTTAAAGCCGAAAACCAAATTCTATTAGCCGATATTGGGCATTTTGAAAGCGAACAATACATAAAAATACTTTTATTTGATTATCTTACAAAAAAAATTCCTAACTTTGCCATCATTTTATCGGATATAAACACAAATCCTATCAAGTATTACTAATAAATATGACAAAAAAAGCTGAGATTACAGTAGAAGAAAAGTTGAGAATGTTGTATGATTTACAACTGATTGACTCACAAATTGACGAATTGCAAAACATTCGAGGCGAACTTCCGTTGGAAGTTTCTGACCTTGAAGATGAAGTAGAAGGACTTAAAAACCGACTTGCCAAATTCAAAGAAGAATTAGAACAGCTACAATCGGGAATTGCTGAGAAAAAAAATACGATTGAGGAAGCTAAAATCTTGATTAAAAAGTACAATACACAACAGAAAAACGTACGTAACAATCGAGAATATAACTCTATTACCAAAGAAATTGAATTCCAAGAATTAGAAATTCAGTTGGCAGAAAAGCGTATCAAAGAAGGAAAAGCCCAAGTGGAGCAGAAAAAAGAGTCTATCAAACAAGTAGAAGAAAAAAAATCACAACGTGAAACACATCTGAAGCATAAAAAAGATGAATTAGACTCTATTTTGGCTGAAACAGAAAAAGAAGAAACTTTCTTAAAAGAGAAAGCCGAAGAGTTTGCCTCTCAAATTGAAGATCGCTTACTGAATGCTTACCGCCGAATCCGCGAGAGTGTAGTAAATCGGTTGGCAGTCGTTCCCGTAGAGCGTGGTGCTTCAGGAGGTTCTTTCTTTACCATTCCGCCACAAGTACAAATGGAAATTGCAGCTCGTAAAAAAATCATCACCGACGAGCATAGCGGACGCATCCTAATTGATTCAGCACTTGCCGAAGAAGAAAAAGAAAAAATGGAAGCTCTTTTCAATAGTATCAAATAACAAAAATAGTAAAGTCTAAATTCTAATAAGGTTTAGACTTTCTTTTTTCAATTTTTTAAATATATGAATAATCGCCAGAAACAACTGCAAGCCTTTGAACGTCTGTTAGATATAATGGATGACCTAAGAGAAAAATGTCCTTGGGACAAAAAACAAACCTTACAATCCCTTCGGCATTTGACCATTGAAGAAACCTACGAGCTGGGTGATGCCATTTTGGACAACAATATGCAGGAAATCAAAAAAGAATTAGGCGATTTGTTACTTCATATTGTTTTTTATGCAAAAATAGGCAGTGAAACCAATGATTTTGACATTGCCGATGTAGCTAATTCGGTTTGTGATAAACTTATAGAACGCCATCCGCATATTTACGGCGATGTAAAAGTAGAAAACGAAGATGATGTAAAGCAAAATTGGGAGAAAATCAAACTCAAAGAAGGAAAAAAAAGTGTTTTGGAGGGAGTTCCCAAAAGTTTGCCTGCCTTAGTTAAAGCATCTCGGATACAGGACAAAGCTGCTGGTGTAAAATTCGATTGGGATTCAAAAGAAGGTGTTTTCGACAAAATAAAAGAAGAAATCGAAGAACTTCATCGAGAAGTAGCTTCCAAAAATAAAGAAAATATAGAACAAGAATTGGGTGATGTATTCTTCAGCCTTATCAATTATGCCCGTTTTCTGAAAGTAAATCCTGAAGATGCCCTTGAAAAAACAAATAAAAAATTCATCAAACGTTTCCAATATTTAGAACAAAAAGCCGAAGAACAAGGCAAATCTATAAAAGATATGACCCTTTCAGAAATGGAATATTTTTGGCAAGAAGCTAAAAAATCTGAACAAAATGTATCCATATCACAATAAAATAAAGCAACGAATAAACAATGGAGAACTCATAAAATATGAGTTCGTAGAGCGTTATAAAAATATAACTCCTTGCTTGTTATTGTATTTCAGCACAGCACCTTACATTCGTCCCATAAGAGTACACCGATTCTCCGAATACAAACTAATTTTAGAATCTGAAAAAGAGAGGTTACAAAATTAATTTAAAAAAAATCAATAGTTATATCTATCTCCCCATAGATTTTTCAGATACGTTCGCAAAGCATTTTCTCGCGGATTATCACCTGGCTCATAGAAAGTTTGTCCTTGCAAATCCTCGGGCAGAAAATCCTGAAACACAAAATTATTCGGGTAATCGTGTGAGTATTTGTAATCTTTACCGTAATTGAGTTCTTTCATCAATTTGGTAGGAGCATTACGTAAATGTATCGGAACAGGCAAATCACCAGTTTGTTTTACTACTTGTTGAGCCAAATTTATAGCCTTATAAGATGCATTACTTTTGGGTGAAGACGCCAAGTAAGTAGCACATTGACTGAGAATTATCCTCGCTTCGGGATAGCCTATGGTAGTTACCGCTTGGAACGTATTATTTGCCAAAATTAATGCTGTAGGATTAGCATTTCCTATATCTTCTGAGGCAAGAATAAGCATACGACGGGCGATAAACTTCACATCTTCCCCTCCCTCTATCATTCGGGCAAGCCAATAAACAGCTCCATTGGGGTCGCTCCCTCGAATGGATTTTATAAATGCCGAAACAATGTCATAATGTTGCTCACCTGTTTTGTCATACAATACTGTATTTCGTTGCACTACTTGAAGTACTTTTTCATTGGTAATTTCAATATTTTCTTCTTTCGAAAAAGAATTTACCACTAATTCAAAAGTATTTAAAAGTTTCCTGCCATCACCTCCCGAAAGGCGTAATAAAGCCTCTGTTTCAGAAAGTTGTATTTTTTTTGTTTTCAGAATTATATCTTTTTCGATGGCATTCTGAAGTAATTTTTCTAAATCGCTCCGTTCAAAGGCGTTAAGTACATACACTTGGCAACGAGAAAGCAACGCTGGAATTACTTCAAAACTCGGATTTTCAGTAGTAGCTCCAATAAGCGTTATCCAACCCTTTTCCACAGCTTGAAGCAATGAATCTTGTTGTGTTTTATTAAAACGATGAATCTCATCAATGAATACAATCGGGGTTTTGGTAGTGAACAAACCTGTTTTTTGTTTGGATTGGTCTATCACTTCCCTAACTTCCTTAATCCCTGAACTTATGGCACTTAGAGTAAAAAATGTTCGCTGACTTTGGCTCGCTATGATATTGGCAAGTGTGGTTTTACCTGTACCAGGAGGTCCCCAAAAAATAAGAGATGCTAGCCACCCGCTCTCTATTTGTCTACGCAACGAACCGTGTTGTCCTACCAAATGCTCCTGCCCCACATATGATGCCAAATCATACGGACGCATACGTTCTGCCAAAGGTGTATTCATCGTGATAAAATTAGTTTTGGGCAAAGATACAAAACTTTTAGTTACAATTTTGAATACCAAATTTGTTTAACTTCTCCCATTGTAAATAAAATTTTCTATTTCAGATTGCATATCTAAAAAGAATGTTCTATCTTTCGCAACTGAATTTATTATAAATATAAGTCTATGAAACAACCTTATTCATTTATGTCGGTTGCCTTGGTACTTGCCTTAGTGAGCAGTTGCAACGACCCTAAAAACACAAAACAAAATAATTCTATGGAAGAAAATCCTTTATTAGTAGAAAGTTCGTTGGAATATTTCGCACCCGATTTCTCAAAAATCAAAGACGAACATTTTCGTCCTGCATTGCTAAAAGGTATGGAACTACAAACCGAGCGTGTGGAAAAAATCGCTAACAATACCGAAGCTCCTACCTTTGAAAATACAATTATCGCTTTGGAACAAAGTGGCAAGGAACTCAATCGGGCTCAAAGTGCATTTTACGCCTTGGCTTCAGCCCATACGAACGATACTATTAAAACCATTCAGAAGGATTTATCAGCAAAATTTGCAGAACATTCTGATGCTATCTATTTGAATGACAAACTTTTCGCACGTATCAAAGAACTCTACGGGAAACGCGAAACGCTCGGTTTAGATGCCGAATCTAAGAAATTATTGGAATATTACTACGAAAATTTTGAAATTTCAGGAGCGAATTTGTCGGCTGAAAACAAAGAAATTCTGAAGGGCTACAATGCTGAATTGGCTTCGTTAGAAACCGAATTTAACCAAACGTTGTTAGAAGGAAATTTGGGAGCTGCCCAAACTTTTGACAACAAAGAGGCTTTGGACGGATTGAGCGATGAAACCTTGAAAGGGCTTGAAAATGAAGGAAAATGGAAAGTTCCGACCTTTAATACTACCCAACAGCCTTTACTCGTTGATTTGAAAAACCGAGCTACACGCAAACAAATTTTTGATGCCGCGTGGAACAGAACCGATGGAGGAAAATACAATACCAACGAAATTGTTAAAAAAATCGCTACGTTACGTGCCAAAAAAGCCAGTTTGTTAGGATTTAAAAACTATGCCGAATGGTCATTACAACAAACAATGGCGAAAACTCCTGAAAATATCTATCAGTTTTTCAAGGACTTAGTACCAGCATCGGTAGGAAAAGTGAGAGAAGAAGCCAAAGAAATTCAAGCTCAAATAAAGGCTACGGGAGGCGATTTTACCTTAACTCCGTATGATTGGAACTTTTATGCAGAGCAAGTGCGTAAAGCCAAATATGATTTAGACGAAAATGAGTTAAAACCTTATTTTGAACTGAAAAATGCGTTAGAAAAAGGAGTTTTTTATGCCGCCGAGCGTTTGTACGGAATCACTTTTAAAGAACGTAAAGACATTCCTACGTATCACCCCGATGTGCTTGTGTATGAGCTATTTGAGGAAGACGGCTCTAAATTAGGACTTTTCTATGGTGATTTCTTTGCTCGTGAAAGTAAACGCGGTGGAGCTTGGATGGGGAACTTCGTTGAACAATCCAAATTATCAGGCAAAAAACCCGTAATTTACAACGTTTGTAACTATCCAAAACCTGCAAACGGAGCTCCTGCTTTGCTTACATTTGATGAACTTACAACGCTTTATCACGAGTTTGGACACGCTTTACACGGATTTTTCGCTGACCAGCAATATGCCTCACTTTCAGGAACTTCTGTGGCTCGGGATTTTGTAGAACTTCCTTCGCAATTCCACGAAAATTGGGCATTACACCCTGAAATTCTGAAAAATTATGCCTTTCATTACCAAACCAAAGAGCCGATTCCACAAGCATTGGTTGAAAAAATAACGAAAGCTAATACATTCAATCAAGGATATGCTTTTACCGAAGTGTTAGCGGCAGCAAACTTGGATTTGCAATGGCACACCATTACAGCCGATACTCAAATTGATGACGTAACAGCCTTTGAAACAGAGGCTTTGAAAAAAACAGGATTATTTTTAGATGAAGTGCCTCCTCGTTATCGTTCGTCGTATTTCGCTCATATTTTTGGTGGCGGATACGGAGCTGGGTACTACTCATATCAATGGACAGAGATGCTTCACCACGATGCTTATATGTGGTTTTTAGAAAACGGAGGGCTTACCCGTACGAATGGGCAACGTTTCAGAGATATGATTCTTTCGCGAGGTAATACGTTGGATTACGAAAAAATGTACTTGGATTTCAGAGGAAAACAACCTTCTATCGAACCAATGCTAAAAGCAAGAGGATTTAAGAAATAATTTTTAATAAACTATCAAAATTCCGTAGCAGATATTTCTGTTTACGGAATTTTTGTTTATCTATTTACGTTATGAAAAAAATACTATCTTTTATCACGGGACTATTTTTTATAAGTGCTACTGCACAAGTCCAAATCGTTTCGAAATCAGACTATGAAAACGCTGATTTTAAATCATTTACTACACTACAAAAAGATTTAGAAAACGTACGTATCGTAGGGCTCGGAGAAGCAATGCACTTTATGGGAGAAACTTATGTATCTAAAATCAAAATGGTAAAATACCTGCACCAGCAGTGCGGATTTGATGTACTTGCTATAGAATCACCAATGTATGATTTAAAAAACTATTACGAAGAAGAAATAAAAGCAAACAAAGTGAAAAATCCTTGGTATTTCAATACTATTTCAGGTGTTTGGATAACAGATGATATGTATGAACTTTTCGATTATATTTTAGAAACTCAAAAAACGGATAGACCACTGATTTACATAGGATTCGATGAGAGTTTATTTTATGAAGAAAATTACGGACTTATTGATGATTATAATAAGTTTCTCGAAAAACTAAATACTGATACGGATTCCTACATCAAAACGGATTCTTTGTTTAAAAAAGCTTTGAATTTTACTGCTG
>JAUNHN010000113.1 GCA_030523915.1 Capnocytophaga sp.
AGGTCAATATCTTGGCGATATAGTCCCATTTCAATTCCTTTTTGTAAATTCTTCAAAATAGAACTTCCTACTATTTCCAATTCTTTGTCTTGCATTTCTTTGTAAATCTTTGGATAGAACTTTTGAAGCTGTTTCTGTGGCGAATGAGCTTTTACTATCGGCTGATGAGAATAGAAATAATCAATAGCATACAGCCTACGTATAGGGTTTAATTCATTGCTTACAAATGTTTCGGCTTGTTTATTCAAACTTTCACTAACGTATAAAACCGCATGCCGAACAAGGTCTGTTTTATCTTTGAAATATTTATAAAGAGTTTTTTTGGATACACCAGCTTTCCGTGCAATATCATCCATTGTAGTACTTTTTATACCTATTTCAATAGCTAACTCACAAGCTGCATCAATTATTCTTTCTCGTGTCATAGTGTTTTTTTCGAGTGTAAATATACTAAGGAAACTAAGTTTGAGAAATTAGTTTCCTTACTTTAACTAATGTTTAACTTTTTTGGTTGTTTTTACAACTAAAAAAAGCAGAGACTATAAAAAATCTCTGCTTTCTTACTAATGAATTAATTAGATATGTGTTTTTTTCCTTTTAGGAAGAGATGATTATTTGTAAAGTTGGCGTAATTCTTTAGCGGTTTCTACCATTGCGATAAGAGCGGCTTTAGTTTCTGGCCAATGGCGTGTTTTTAGTCCGCAGTCAGGATTTACCCATAGTTGTTCTTTTGGAACTACTGAAATAGCTTTCTTCATAAGGTTTGTCATTTCACTTTGCGAAGGAATACGAGGAGAGTGAATGTCATACACACCAGGACCTATTTCGTTTGGATATTTGAAATCACCGAATACATCAAGTAGCTCCATTTGTGAGCGAGAACATTCAATAGTGATAACATCAGCGTCCATATCAGCAATAGCTTCAATCATATCGTTGAATTCAGAATAGCACATATGAGTATGTATTTGAGTTTCATCTTGCACTCCTGATGCCGAAATACGGAAAGCCTTGATAGCCCAATCTAAATATGCCTTCCATTCAGCTTTACGCAAAGGAAGTCCTTCACGTACAGCAGGTTCGTCTATTTGAATTACCTTAATTCCAGCTTTTTCTAAATCTACAACTTCATCACGAATAGCCAAAGCAATTTGTAAACAAGTTTCTGAACGAGGTTGGTCATCACGAACGAACGACCATTGCAAAATAGTAACAGGACCTGTAAGCATTCCTTTTACAGGGATATTGGTCAATGATTGGGCAAATTTAGACCAACGAACTGTCATTGGCTCAGGGCGGTGTACATCACCGAAGATGATAGGAGGCTTCACACAACGTGAACCGTAGCTTTGCACCCAACCAAATTTTGTAAAGGTATAACCTTGAAGTAATTCGCCAAAGTATTCCACCATGTCGTTACGTTCAAACTCTCCGTGAACAAGTACATCAATCTGGGCTTGTTCTTGGAAACGGATTGATTCTTCAATTTCTTTTTCAAGAAGTTGGTCGTATTGAGCTTGTGTAAGTTCACCTTTTTTGAATTTTGCACGCCAGCTACGCACTTCGGCAGTTTGTGGAAACGAACCGATGGTTGTAGTAGGGAATAAAGGCAAGTTTAACGCTTTGTGTTGTGCTTTTTGACGAACAGAGAATGGGCTTAAACGTACATCATCTTTGTTTGTTATTTTTGCAACACGCTCTTTTACAGCTTTATTATGAATTAAAGTAGATGTTTTTTTATTTTCGGCAGCTTTTTTATTTTCATCGAAAATAGCTTGAATTTCGGCTGTAACTTTATTAGTAGCGATGGCTTTTAGTGTAGTTATTTCTTTTACTTTTTGTTTAGCAAAAGCTAACCATTGTTTTATTTCAGGAGTTAATACTTTTTCGTTGTTCTCCAATTCTAAATTACAAGGTGAATGCAATAATGAACACGAAGAAGAAACCCATACGCGGTCAGAGCCTAATGCTTTTTCAGCTTTTTTGATAAGTTCTAATGATTTTTCAAAGTCATTTTTCCATATATTTCGTCCGTTTACAACTCCGAGCGAAAGAATTTTGCCAGTAGGCAATTTGTCCAAAACAGCGTCTAATTGTTCAGCACCACGTACTAAATCAATATGAAGAGCTGCTGAGGGTAACGATACAGCCAATTCGACATTGTCTTTTAGAGCATCAAAATAAGTTGTGATAATGAATTTTAGCTGAGGAAATGCTTCCGATAGTTCGGTATACACTTTTTTATAAACAGCTTTTGTTTTTTCGTTCAAATCCAAATTAAGGAAAGGCTCATCTATCTGAATCCAATCAGCTCCAGCAGAGGCTAATTCGCTAAGGATTTGTTTGTATACAGGAAGTAACTTATCGATTAAATCTAAACGGTCAAAACCTTCCTCTTTTTCTTTTCCTAATAGCAAATAAGTTACGGCTCCTATAAGTACTGGTTTAGTGTGAATATTGAGGGCTTTGGCTTCATTAAAATAAGCTAAAGCAACGTTTTTACGAAGAGAAAAAGTTTGATTTTTAGTAAATTCAGGAACTATATAGTGATAGTTTGTATCGAACCATTTTGTCATTTCCATAGCTGTAATGTCGATTCCATCTTTTTGATAGCCTCGAGCCAAAGCGTAATAAAGTTCCAATTCTGATTTTGATTTTACTGGTTCGTAACGCTGTGGAATAGCATTGAAACTTACGGTAGCATCTAATACTTGGTCATATAATGAAAAGTCATTAGATGGGATTAAGTCTACTCCAGCGTTTTGTTGTAGTTTCCAGTTGTGCAAACGGATTTCCGCAGCTACTTTTAAAAGTTCATCAGCAGTAATGTTTCCTGCCCAGAAAGCCTCATTGGCTTTTTTTAGTTCACGTTTTTCGCCAATGCGAGGATAACCTAAAACATTTGATTTCATATAATAATAAAGTGTTTTGTAATTGAGATATATTTTGATATTTGAATTTATAATTATTGGGTTAAAATCATAAATCGCTATGAAAAATATTTTTAATGGAACAAAGTTCTTAATTTTCGAGCAAAGGTACAAAAATATAATTGTAATATCCAAATTTAATAGTAAAAAAAACGATAATTTACTTTGAAAAAGAATTTTTTTCTGTTTTGGTGTAATAAAAAAGATTTTAAAACTAAATTTTATATTTTTGAAAAAGAAAGAACTTATGTAAAAAATTTGTTATTTTACGCAAAACCTGTATTTTTGAGCAAAATTTTTTAGTTATGTCAGTTGAAGTAAAGCAATTAACTAAGCAATACGGAGAGCAAATCGCAGTAAATAACATTAGTTTTCGTTTAGAAAAAGGTGAAATCACGGGTTTTTTGGGACCAAACGGAGCAGGGAAATCCACCACGATGAAAATGATTACTAGTTCTTTGCAGCCTACGAAAGGCGAAATTCAAGTCAATACAATAGATATGTTAAAACAGCCTGTTTTAGCTCAAAAGAATATTGGTTATTTACCAGAACATAACCCTTTGTATTTGGAAATGTATGTACGTGAATATCTGCGTTTTACAGCTGATTTATATAAGAATGTTCCTAAAAATAGGGTAGAGGAGGTCATTGAACTTACGGGGCTTACTGCCGAGAGTAATAAAAAAATAGAACAACTTTCCAAAGGATATCGCCAACGTGTGGGATTGGCTTCGGCACTTGTACACGACCCTCAAATATTGATTTTAGACGAACCCAGTACAGGGCTTGACCCCAATCAACTTATAGAAATTCGTAACATAATCAAGGAGTTAGGAAAAAATAAAACTATATTACTTTCGTCTCATATTATGCAAGAGATTCAAGCCGTTTGCGATAGAGTGATTGTGATTCACAAAGGAAATATAGTATTGGACAAAAAAATGGCTGAACTTCAAAATAAAGAACAAATTATTGAAGTAGCTTTTGATTTTAGGGTGGAAGAGCGTCTACTTAGGCAGATTCCCAATGTAAAATCAGTTGTCAATGTGTTTGAATATTTGTTTCATATTACATTTGATACAGAAGAAGATATGCGTCCTATGGTATTTGATTTTGCTAATTCAAACGGACTTAAAATTTTGCAAATCAACCACAAACATAAAGATTTGGAACAGCTTTTTGCAGAATTGACAAAAGGATAAATTTTTTATTTGGTAGTTTGGTAAGTACCAAAAATAAAATTAGAATCCACTAATTTTGCTCCCTCCGAATTCAATATTACCAAATCAGTAATGGTTATTAGATGGTCATACCGAAGTAACGCTTGTGTATTTTCATCATAAATAGGTTTGGTAACGATGGAGATGCTTCCGCCAGTAGCTTCAAATTGAGATGTAACTGAGGGTGATGTCGGCGGGTAATTTCCACAGAAATAAGAAGTACTTACTGTTCCGTCGAAGGTACGATAATATAGTTTGTAATCACTTGATATAGTTCCTGTTACAGTGTTTTCGCTATTTTTTAATATGCCATTAGGTAATTCCAAAATTAAGGCTTGTTGAGAGTTATATTTGAATAAAAATGTAGCAGTTGTATCGCTTGTGCAAGACAATACATCTGAATTGTCAAACGAAATTGTCTCAACAGATAGTTCTCCATCGTTACAAGCTACTAAAAATAAGGAGAAAATAAAGCCTAAAAAAAGTATTTTTCTTTTCATTAATTTGAATATTTTTGCAAAAGTAGAAAATAATTTGAAAATGAAAATATATTTTGGTTTGAAAATCAAGAAAGATATGCTAAAAAATTTCAAATATTGACACTTAAACAGTATCTTTGCAAAAAAAGTAAACCAATGAATTTCAACTCCAAAATATATTTCGATAACGCATCTACTACACAACCTTTTACTGAGGTTATAGAGGGTGTAGCTAATTTATTATCAGAAGTTTATGGTAATCCATCATCAACACATAGCTTCGGACGCTTGGCAAAATCACTCATCGAAAATACTCGCAAAAATATTGCTAAAGAGCTTAATGTCCACACCTCTGAAATTATTTTTACTTCGGGAGGAACAGAGGCTAATAATTTGATTTTGAGGAGTTGTTTACGTGATTTGGGAGTAAAAACTATTATTACTTCTCGTATAGAGCATCATTCCGTTTTGCATACAGTAGATTTACTATCTTCGGAATATGAGTTTGATATTCAATATGTTAATATTACAAATCAAGGAGATATAGATTTAGTACATTTAGAAGAAATTTTACAAAAATCTGATAATCAAAAAGTTTTGGTAAGTTTGATGCATGTAAATAATGAAATAGGTAATATTCTTCCTCTTACAGAAGTAGCCTATTTGTGTAAAAAATATGGAGCTTATTTTCATTCTGATACAGTGCAGTCCATAGGACATTTTCGACTTGATTTGAATGAAATTCCAATAGATTTTGCAACAGCTTCAGCACATAAGTTTCACGCAATCAAAGGGATAGGTTTTGCATACATTCGCAAAGGATTGGGAGTAAAATCATCTGTCTTTGGAGGAGAACAAGAGCGAGGAATGCGAGGAGGAACAGAAGCACTACACAATATAGTAGCAATGGATATTGCTTTTCAAAAAGTGTATAAATACCTGAAAATTAATTCGTTGTATTTAAAAGAATTGAAAAGATATTTTATAGAAAAAATACAAGAAACTTTCCCAGACGCTGTGTTTAATGGACGTTCAGCCGATTTAGAACAAAGCACATATACTATTATTAATGTAGGATTTCCTTCGCTTAAGAAAAAAAGTGATACTCTTTTGTTTCAGCTTGATTTAAAGGGAGTTGCGTGTTCCAAAGGAAGTGCTTGTCAAAGCGGAAGTGTGCAAAATTCACATGTGTTATCGGCTTTTTTGTCAGAGGAACATTTAAAGATTCCGTCGCTACGTTTTTCTTTTTCGTGTCTGAATACCAAAGAGGAAATAGATAAAATTGTATCTATTTTAAAACAAATACAATAGAATCAATTAGTTATAATAAAGAAAATTATTGCTAAATGAAAGATTTTTATATAAATATCATCAATTTGTTTTATAAATAATTGATTATAAATGATTTTTGTAATTAAAAATATAAAACAAATCTATTGTTTTTTAGCATTCTAATTACTTAGCGATTATTATAAAAATAAAACGTTTTCGATAAAAAAAGAAGAGAAAATATTTTTATTTAAGAAAAAAAATGTAATTTTACGTCGCAAAAATAATACATACAAAAAATATAAAACAATGTCAGTAAAGAAAATAGCAGTATTGACTTCGGGCGGAGATGCCCCAGGAATGAATGCCGCCATTCGTGCGGTTGTAAGAACTTGTGCATATCACAATGTGGAGGTATTGGGCGTATATCGCGGTTATCAAGGAATGATTGAAGGCGATTTCGTGGAATTGAATGCTCGTAGTGTTCGCGATACCATTAACAAAGGAGGTACATTTTTAAAATCGGCTCGTTCTAAGGAGTTTAGAACCCCCGAAGGACGAAAAAAAGCCTACGAAAATCTTAAAAAAGCAGGTGCTGATGCGTTGGTAGTTATCGGTGGAGATGGCTCATTTACAGGAGCTTTGCTTTTTAACGAAGAATTTGGTTTCCCTGTAATGGGAATTCCTGGAACTATTGACAACGATATCTACGGAACAAGCCACACCTTAGGATATGACACAGCTCTGAATACGGCTGTCGAAGCGATTGATAAAATCCGCGATACGGCAAGTTCACACAATCGTATGTTTTTTATTGAAGTTATGGGGCGTGATGCTGGTTTTATTGCATTAAATACAGGAATTGGGGTGGGTGCAGAACGCATTTTGATTCCCGAAGAAAATACCCCAGCCGAAGAACTTTTAGCAGATATTGAACAAGGACACGCTAAGGGAAAAACTTCTAACATCATCATTGTTGCCGAAGGTGATAAATCAGGAAAAAATGTATTCCAACTAAAAGAATATGTAGAAAGCAAACACCCCGAATTTGATATTCGTGTAGCGATTTTAGGGCATATGCAACGCGGAGGAGCTCCTTCCTGCTATGACCGCGTTTTGGCAAGCCGTATGGGTGTGAAAGCCGTAGAAACCCTTTTAGAAGGAAAATCAAATTATATGGTAGGGGTTAATAATGATAAAATAGACCTTACTCCGCTGGAAAAAGCCATCAAAGGAGGAGACGAAAGCAAATTAGACAAAGAGCTTATCCGTGTAGCGGAAATAATGAGTATTTAAAAAAAATACCAAAAAGTTTTTTATTAAACGGAAATTTTGTACCTTTGTAGAGTAATAATAATTTTAAGAAAAAAATAATTTAAAATAAAA
>JAUNHN010000114.1 GCA_030523915.1 Capnocytophaga sp.
TGATTACATTTATGACAAAGGAGCTGATTACTCCTACTATTGAGCAAGATGCTCGTAATTTATTTTCACTTCTGAGCAGAAGAAAGCAACTTTCATTAACAGAAGTATTTGCCGAACCCGAGAAAGCTCCGTTTATAGCTTGTTATATTGAAGATGGAAGGCTTTACGGAATGGCTACGCTCGCTGTATATCGTGTTATTTCAGGGCATAAAGGCTGGATTGAAGATGTGGTAGTTGATGCTTCACAACGTGGCAAAAAAATTGGAAAAAGACTTGTACAAGCTCTCATCGAAAAGGGTAAATCTTTAGATTTGGGCGAAATTTTGCTCTTCACTTCAACCGATAAAATGGAAGCAATTAAGCTATACGAGCAGGAGGAGTTTAAAGACAAAGGCGTTATGGTGTATGTGAAAGCTCTTAAAGAAATTTATCCTAAGTAAGGAGATAGAGAAATCCAGTAGCAGAAATTAGCTACTGGATTCTGTATTTTTTACTTTCAAAAAAGAAATATGTTGTTCAATAGCGATTTCTATCTTTTCTACGATGGATTCTACACTATCATTTTCATAATCAATCTGTAAAGGTGTTTTAATTACCATAGATTGTTGCACTCCTTTTTTCTTGATGTTAATTCCTTTCTTGTCGAAAGACCTACGGAAACCGTCAATAACAATCGGAACAACAATAGGTTTGTATTGTTTGATAAGATGTGCTGTACCTTTGCGAATGGGTTTCCAAGGAGAAGTCGTTCCTTGAGGGAATGTAATTACCCAGCCATCTTCCAAAGCGATGCCAATATTTTCCACATCGCTTTGTTTTACTTCTCGCTGTATGTCTTTGCCTTTTTCTCGCCAGGTTCGGTCAATAGGAATTGCCCCAGCATATCCTAATATTTTGGGTAAAATACCTGCCTTCATAGTTTCGGAAGCCGCTATGTAATAGATGTTTAGCTTCGGATTCCATAAGTAGCCAACGCCTTTGAGAGTATCTTTTCGTCCTTTCAAACTTGCATTAAACACGTGGAGCATTGCTGCTACATCGGCAAAATAAGTTTGATGGTTGGAAATAAATAAAACGTTGCGTTGCGGTAATTGCCGAATAACATCTGAACCTTCTATTTTCAGTTTGTTAAATCCGTTATAACGGCTGTGGGTGATAAGCCCAAAAATACGAATCAGCCAACGTTTTATCCATAATATATGCCCAAAAGGGTCTTTTTTGAATAATGTCATTCTTAAATTTATTACAAAGTAAAGTTTTTATTTTGTTAGTATGATACTCAAAATCAGCCTATTACACCGCTTCCGATAAGTTCTTCGCCCTGATACCACGCTGCAAATTGCCCTTCGGTGACGGCACTTTGTGGCTCTTCAAAGTGAATGTATAATCCGTTTTCTGCCTTGTGCAAAGTCGCCCTTTGTAACGGTTGCCGATAGCGAATTCGCACCATAAATGCCTTGCTTTCGCCTTGCTTTAATGCCAAATCGAGGCGTATCCAATGCACATCACTTTCTTTGATAAACAACGCCTTGCGGAACAATCCTCTGTGAGTATTGCCTTGACCTACGTATATAACATTCTGATTTACATCGGTTTCGATAACAAAAAGCGGTTCAGGCGTACCTCCCACATTCAATCCCTTGCGTTGCCCTTTGGTAAAATAATGAGCCCCTTGATGCGTTCCTACCTTTTTTCCGTCCGAAGGTTTATACGAAAATCGCTCCGAATAATACTTCAATTCATCTTCGTAAGACGCAAACGATTGTGGTTTGTCCGCCTCTGCATAGCCTTGCCACGAAGCTGGAATTTCGATAATATCTCCCGTTTTGGGACGTAATTGCTGTTGCAAAAACTCGGGCAAACGGATTTTTCCAACAAAACAAAGCCCTTGCGAATCTTTCTTTTCGGCGGTTACAAGTCCTTGTTCGGCGGCAATGGCACGAACCTGCGATTTTTGCAATTCTCCTATCGGAAAAAGAGTTTTACTTAGTTGTTCCTGAGAGAGTTGGCATAAGAAATACGATTGGTCTTTGTTGGAGTCTTTTCCTGCCAAAAGCCGATATACCTTTTGCCCAGCTATTTCTATTTCGTCTTTACGGCAATAATGTCCCGTAGCCACGTAATCGGCACCGAGGCTCAAAGCCAAATCCATAAAAACATCGAATTTTATTTCTCTGTTGCAAAGCACATCGGGGTTGGGCGTACGTCCGTTTTCGTACTCGCGAAACATATAATCCACGATGCGTTGTTTATAGGGTTCGCTCATATCTACCGTTTGGAACGGAATCCCCAATTTTTCGGCTACGAGCAAAGCATCGTTGCTGTCTTCCAACCACGGGCATTCGTCAGAAATAGTTACCGAATCATCGTGCCAATTTTTCATAAAAAGCCCAATAACCTCATAGCCTTGCTGTTGCAACAAATACGCCGCCACACTGCTGTCTACGCCGCCTGAAAGCCCTACTACTACTCGTTTCATGTACTTATTTTTATCTGTTTTTTATTCTGCAAAATGATAAATTATTACATTTTGAGATTGCAAAAATAGTATTTTTTGTGATATAATTTAATTTGATGATAGACTTTATCATTCATAAAGGTTGATAGCCAGTTGTGTAGTTTGGGTATAATTTGTATCTTTGACCCCTAATTTTGTATCCTAATGGAAGAAAAAATCGAAGTACAAGGAGCTCGAGTTCATAATCTTAAAAATATTGATATTCAAATTCCTCGTGAACAATTAGTTGTTATTACAGGGCTTTCGGGTAGCGGAAAGTCATCGTTAGCTTTTGATACGATTTATGCCGAAGGACAGCGTCGGTATATTGAGACTTTTTCGGCGTATGCACGTCAATTTTTGGGCGGGTTGGAACGTCCTGATGTAGATAAAATAGATGGTTTGTCGCCCGTGATTGCTATTGAACAGAAAACCACTTCTAAGTCGCCACGCTCCACCGTAGGAACGATTACTGAAATTTATGATTTTCTTAGGTTACTTTTCGCCAGAGCTTCTGATGCGTATAGCTACAAAACAGGCGAAAAAATGGTTAGCTATACAGATGCTCAAATTCAAGAACTTATCACTGAAAAGTACGAAAATAAACGTATAAATGTTTTAGCCCCTGTGGTTCAATCACGCAAAGGGCATTATCGTGAGCTTTTCGAGCAAATCGCTAAACAAGGTTTTGTGAAAGTACGTACCAATGGCGAAATTAGAGATATAGAAAAGGGAATGAAGCTCGACCGTTACAAAACGCATGATATTGAAATCGTGGTAGATAGGCTTGTTATTAGCAAGGATGAAGACACCCAAAAACGATTGTACGAATCTATTAAAACTGCGATGCATTATGGTGATGGTGTTTTGATGGTTTTGGAGCAAGATATAAATATGGTAGAATTTTTCAGTCGTAATTTGATGTGTCCTTCCTCTGGAATTTCTTACCCGATGCCAGAACCTAATACTTTTTCTTTCAATTCTCCAAAAGGAATGTGTCCGCATTGTAGCGGACTGGGAGAAGTACAAGAAGTAAATATCTCTAAAATAATTCCCAATCCCAAAATATCTATCAAAAATGGAGCTATTGTAGCTATTGGAGAACAAAAAAATACTTGGATTTTCAAGCAATTAGAGATTATTTTGCATAAATTTGGTGCAAAACTTTCCGATAATGTGGAAGACCTTCCGCAAGAAGCAAAGGACATTATCTTTTATGGAGGAAAAGAAAAATATTCCGTAAAATCTGATGTGTTAGGAATAACACGTGATTATGAAATTGATTTTGAAGGAGTTGTGAATTTTATTAAAAATCAGTATGAAAATTCAGATTCTGTTTCTATCAAGCGATGGGCATCTGATTTTATGGATACGCTTCCTTGTGGGGAATGTAATGGGACTCGTATCAGGAAAGAGGCTCTTTTTTTCAAAATTGATGGCAAAAATATAGCCGAACTTTCTTTATTGGATATAGCAGATTTGAAACAATGGTTTGAGGAGCTTCCTCAAAAAATTTCGGAAAAGCAACTTGCAATAGCTAATGAGGTAATCAAAGAGATTTCAACTCGTTTGCAATTTTTGGTAGATGTGGGGCTTACGTACCTTTCGTTGGGTAGAAGTTCCAAATCGCTTTCAGGTGGTGAGGCACAGCGTATTAGGCTTGCTACACAGATAGGTTCTCAACTTACAGGAGTGTTGTACATTTTGGACGAACCTAGTATTGGGCTACACCAACGAGATAATAAACGCTTGATTAATTCATTAAAATCGCTTCGTGATATAGGGAATTCTGTAATAGTTGTAGAACACGATGAAGAAATGATTTTAGAAGCTGATTATGTGATAGATATAGGTCCAAAAGCTGGTAAAAATGGAGGAGAAATTATTTTTCAAGGAACTCCTCAAGCGATGATGCAAGCTCAAACCACAACTGCCGATTATATCAGTCGTCGCAAACAAATTCAAATTCCTAAAAAACGACGAAAAGGTAATGGAAAAGAAATCGTACTAAAAGGCTGTACAGGTAACAACCTTAAAAACATCACGGTACATTTTCCTCTTGGGAAAATGATAGGAGTAACGGGTGTTTCAGGAAGCGGTAAATCTACCCTGATTAATGAGACGTTGTATCCGATTTTGAATGCTCATTTTTTTAATGCAGTTAAAAAGCCGATGCCTTATGAGAAGATTGAAGGATTGGAGTACATCGATAAAGTTATCGCGATAGACCAATCGCCTATTGGGCGTACACCTCGCTCTAACCCAGCTACTTACACAGGTGTTTTTAGTGAAATAAGAACCCTTTTTACTCAAACCCCTGAAGCTATGATTCGTGGTTACAAACCAGGACGATTTAGTTTTAATGTAAAAGGCGGACGTTGTGAAACTTGTGAAGGTTCTGGACTTAAAGTTATCGAGATGAATTTCTTGCCCGATGTGCATGTGGAGTGTGAGACGTGTAAGGGAAAGCGTTTTAATCGTGAAACATTGGAAGTTCGCTACAAAGGAAAATCTATTGCTGATGTGCTGGATATGACCATTTCTGAAGCAGTACAGTTTTTTGAAAATATTCCTAAAATACACCGAAAACTAAAGACAATAGAAGAAGTAGGTTTGGGCTACATCACTTTAGGACAACAATCCACCACACTTTCAGGAGGTGAAGCACAACGCGTAAAACTCGCTACCGAGCTTTCTAAAATTGATACAGGAAATACATTTTATATTTTAGATGAGCCTACAACGGGACTTCATTTTGAGGATGTTAACGTATTATTAGATGTTTTGGATAAATTGGTAGATAAAGGAAATACGGTTCTGGTCATTGAGCATAATATTGATGTCATTAAAAAAGTAGATTATATTATTGATATTGGTTCTGATGGAGGAAAAGGAGGTGGAGAGGTTATTGCTTTTGGCACACCAGAAGAGGTTGCAAAAAATAAAAATAGCTTTACAGCCGAATTTTTGAGATGAGAAAAAGTGTTATTTTTGATTGTTTTGTTAAGAATACAACAGAATTGATGATTTTTAATTATATTGCTGTGAAATGTAATAAAAAAATCATATTTTTGCCCGTTAAACAAAAATAATATATGAGTTATTTAATTAAACCTGCGAATTATTCACCTTCTCTTGATTTACAACAAACCGAGTTAGGGATACAAAAAATTAAAGATTTTTTTCAAGCTAACTTATCCGCTGAACTTAGACTGAGACGAGTTACAGCACCGCTTTTCGTATTGCGAGGTATGGGAATTAATGATGATTTAAATGGCGTGGAGCGTGCCGTAAATTTTCCTATTAAAGATATGAATGACACTCGTGCTGAGGTAGTTCATTCACTCGCAAAATGGAAACGTGTAATGCTTGCCGATTACGGAATCGAACAAGGGTATGGGCTTTATACCGATATGAATGCCATTCGGGCAGACGAAGAACTTGGAAATTTACATTCACTATACGTAGACCAATGGGATTGGGAAATGGTAATTTCGGAAGAACAACGAAACATTGAATTTCTAAAAAGCATTGTTCGTCGTATATATGCTACTTTGTTGCGTACAGAATACTTGGTGTGCGAGAGTTTTTCAGTACTAAAACCAATTCTTCCACCTGAAATATATTTTATTCATTCTGAAGAATTACTTCAAAAATATCCAACGCTTTCTCCCAAAGAGCGTGAAGCTGCCATTGCAAAAGAGCATAAAGCTGTGTTTATCATTGGGATAGGAGGTGCATTGAGCAATGGAGAAAAACACGACGGAAGAGCTCCGGATTATGATGATTGGAGTACCATAAGCGAAAACGGTTTGCAAGGGCTTAATGGAGATATAATCCTTTGGAATCCAATATTGGAATGTCCTTTTGAGATTTCTTCAATGGGAATTCGAGTGGATAAGAAAGCCTTACTTCATCAGTTGCAATTGGGAAAAGAAGAAAGTCGTTTGGAATTATATTTCCATAAGCGTCTCATTAACGGGACTTTACCTCTTTCGATAGGCGGAGGACTTGGACAATCACGTATATGTATGTTTTTGTTACAAAAAGCCCATATAGGAGAAGTACAAGCAAGTATCTGGCCCAATGAGATGCAAAAAGAATGTGCAACAATCAATATTCCTTTAATTTAGCAGGGAATTTTATTAAGGAAAACTGTCTAAAAAATAATTTTTTATGACTCTATGTTTACAAAATAAAAGTTAAACCATAAATACTTAATTTCTATTTTGCAAACATAGAGTTTAATTATTTTATTATGAGGTATTTATCTTTTGTTCTTCTGAAAATTATTTTGCCTCTTGCTTTTCCATTAGCTCTTTAATTTTTCGCTCTTCCCAATTTTTTCCGAGGAAAATATTAGGAACAAACACACTCATTGCGTGTGAAAAAAGTCCGACTCCCCAGCCAAAAATTACCCACACACACCATAGTTTCGTTGGACTTTGGTAAAGATTCAATCCTACAATGAATAAATTGACTATGATGTAGATAAATAAGTGTTCGTAAAAACCTTTTAGTTTTTTCACTCTTTTCTTTGCTTTTTCATAGGCTTTTTGATTTGTTGTTTCCATTATTTTGAATTTTTAAATTATTTATAAAGAAGTCATATTGACTTTTTCGTATCTGTCATTCCGACCGTAGGGAGGAATCTCTAAAAATCAGTAACTTAAAGATTCTTCACTCCACTCCGTTACGCTCTGAATGACAAGTAAGACTAAAATTATTTTAAATAGCCTTTTAGTGCCTCTACATATTCTTCAAAAGCGGTG
>JAUNHN010000115.1 GCA_030523915.1 Capnocytophaga sp.
CATTGGCTGAATTGGTAAAAATAGACCCCAAAGCTATTGGAGTAGGGCAGTACCAACACGATGTAAATCAAGCTAAACTCAAAGAAGAATTGGATAACGTAGTTATTCGCTGTGTAAATTCGGTAGGAGTAAATCTAAATACGGCAGGCAAAGAATTGCTTTCTTACGTATCGGGCATAGGTGATAAGATGGCGGAGAATATTGTAAAATATCGTAGTGAAAATGGAGCTTTTTCAAAACGAGAAGCACTTTTAGACGTTCCTCGATTAGGAGAAAAGGCTTATCAACAAGCTGTTGCATTTTTACGTATTCATGACGGAAAAAATCCGTTGGATAATTCAGCAGTACATCCTGAGGCTTATCCGATTGTGGAAAAAATGGCTACTGATTTAGGTGTTTTATCTGAAAATCTTATTGGAAATAAGGAACTTATAAAGAAAATAAATATTCAAAACTATATTAATGATAATATTGGGATTATTTATTTAAAAGATATTTTAAAAGAGTTAGAAAAACCAGGGTTAGACCCTCGTAAATCGGTAAAAATATTTGAATTTGACCCTAATGTCAAAACATTTGATGATGTGCGTGTGGGTATGATTCTCCCTGGAATTGTTAATAATATTACCGCTTTTGGATGTTTTGTAGACATCGGAATTAAAGAAAGTGGACTTATTCACATTTCGCAACTCAAAGATAGTTATGTAGCTGATGTAAATGATGTTGTAAAAATGCATCAACACATCACGGTAAAAGTAGTAGACGTGGATAAGCAGCGTAAACGCATTGGACTTAGCCTAATTACATAAAAAGGAGTGAATATATTTCACTCCTTTTATTTTGTTTTGGCTTTCTTGTACTGCTGCATCAACTTAGAATAAAAATCTTTTTCAGCATTTTTTAACAATAATAATTTCTGTGCGGAAATGACTTTTAAAAGTTCCTTGTCTTTTTCTTTGTTGGTTTGCCAAATTTTATCACCAAGTTCGGTGTCTTTTTTTAGAATTTCTAAGGCTTCTTTTTCTGTAAGCGTTTCTTTTTTAGAACAACCGTTTTTTCGACACATTTTGGCTTCGGTATGCAAATCGTGTAAGATTTTGTTGTATTTTTCGTAAACAGGCCAAAAGTTTTTAGCTTCGTCAGAGGTCAAACTTATTTTTTCTGTGATATATCCGATTTTTAATGTTCTGATGCGTTCATAATTATCTTCTTTTTGTGCAAAAACTGAAAAATTTAACGAAAGAAACAATATAAAAATATAAAATGACTTCATAATTGTATGTTTTTTTTAAAATTCATCTAATCTATAATCATATTCCGATAGATAATCATCAATATTGCTAATAGGTTCATCTACAAACGATTGTTCTATTTGAACGTCATTAGTCGCCTCTAATATCAAATAATTTTTGTCTTCAAGATAGGCATTATCAAAATAATTCTGAATTTCAGTTGAAGTTAAATCTGAAAAATAAATTGTATCACTCTGATTTTTAGACAGATACTTCCAACTAACAGAAATAATCAAAAGCCCTACAACCGATGCCACTGCATATCGGATAAATGGCAAGAAAATCGTTTTAGGTTTCCTTGATGTAGCGTTTAAAATAGCTTTTTTAGACTGCTCAAAATAATTTTTAGGAATATAGCTTTCCAATTCGGCTTGATTTAGCAACTCTTTTTTGAGTTGGTCAAAATAGCCTTTAGGGAGTTGCATTCCTGATTTGATATGTAAATTATCTTCGGTCATTATTTATTTTGATATAAAATCTGATCGTGTTATAAAAAGTATGATGATAGTTCCGATTGTCAGACTTTGCTCAGCCTGACAGAAATATCTTTTTTTTGTAAAATATCATACTTTTTGCAATCTTTCTATAAGACGAAAAAAAACTAAAAAAGTTTAATGATTTTCTAAATAATTTTTGATTTTTTGCACAGCGTGATGATAAGAGGCTTTTAAAGCTCCTACCGAAGTGCCTAAAACTTCTGAAATTTCCTCATATTTGAGTTCTTCAAAATATTTCATATTGAATACAAGTTGCTGTTTTTCAGGCAAAGTAGCTATGGCTTGTTGGAATTTCTGCTGAATTTCATCACCTTCAAAATATACATCGGCTTGTAGGTGCGAACTGCGGTCGTATTGCAAATCTTCAATCGTACAATGATTTTCGTTGGCTTTCGACCTCAAAAAATCGAAGGATTGGTTGGTAGCAATCCGATAAATCCACGAAAAAAGCGAACTTTCCCCTTTGAATTTTTCGATACTTCGGAAGATTTTAATGAACGTTTCTTGTAGCACATCGTCCGCGTCATCGTGTGAGATTACGATACGCCGAATGTGCCAATAAAGCCGCTTTTGGTATAAATCAACCAAAATCTCAAAACTTTTCGCTCTTGTTTTTTCGTTTTGAAGTTGTGCTATGAGTTCTTTTTCTTCCAAATTATGACTCAAAAGATTGCATTTCTACCAATTTTTTATACATTCCATTTTTAGCAAGTAGCTCATTATGAGTACCTTGTTCTACGATACGTCCTTTTTGCATTACCACGATTAAATCTGCATTTTGAATGGTCGAAAGTCGGTGTGCGATGACAATCGAAGTGCGATTTTTCATCATATTTTCTAACGCATTCTGTACCAAACGCTCACTTTCGGTGTCCAATGCCGAAGTAGCTTCGTCCAAAATCATAATAGGCGGATTTTTAAGTACGGCACGAGCGATGCTCAATCGTTGTTTTTGTCCGCCACTGAGCTTACTGCCTGAGTCTCCGATGTTTGTATCAAATTCTTCGGGCAAATCTTTAATAAATTCATAGGCATTTGCCACCATTGAAGCATCTAAAACGGCTTCATCAGTTGCATTCGGATTTCCGATGAGCAAATTATTTTTTATACTATCGTTAAACAAAATGGAATCTTGCGAAACTACACCAATTAGTTTTCGTAATGAACTCATTTTCAAATCCTTGATATTAATTCCGTCAATCTCAATGCTTCCTTCATTTACATCGTAAAAACGAGTTACAAGATTAGCGATAGTACTTTTCCCGCTACCCGATTGCCCCACAAGAGCAATGGTTTTTCCTTTGGGAATTTCCAATGAAAAATCGGTGAGTACATTTTGCTCTCCATAACGGAAAGTGATGTTTTTCAATGAGATAGACGATGAAAAATCGGAAATGTCTACCGCATTTTCTTTTTCCTTAATCGGGTTATCGTAATCCAAAATTTCAAAAACACGCTCTGCCGCAGCATTTCCTCTTCGGAAATCATACGAGGCTTTACTGATGGCTTTTGCGGGAGTTAAAATGTTGTAAGCCAAGCCCATAAAGGCTATAAAAGCTGCTCCGTCCAGCGTTTTATCTACCAAAACCATCGTTCCTCCGAACCATAACAGCGTGGCAATCATTAAGATACCCAAAAATTCGCTCATCGGAGACGCTAAATTTTGGCGATTCGATAAATTATTGGCTAATTTAAAAAATCGGTTGGTAGATTCCTCAAATCTGCTTTGGAAAATTCTTTCTGCATTGAATGCTTTGATTACGCGTAATCCACCGACAGTTTCTTCGATAAGCGATAAAAATCTGCCTTGTTCTTGTTGTACTTTTGTGGATTGTTTTTTCAGCGATTTTCCGATTTTGGAAATAATCCACCCCGAAAGCGGAATAAATACAAACGTAAATAAAGTCAGTTTTATGCTAATTCCGAGCATCATCACGATTGAAAATATAATCGTAAGAGGCTCTCTAACAATAAGTTCCAATATAGACAAGAACGAATTTTGCACCTCGCCTACATCTCCCGCTACCCGAGCGATAATGTCGCCTTTTCGCTGTTCCGAGAAATAGGAAAGGGGTAAATTTGTTATTTTTTTGTAGATTTTGTTGCGTAAATCTCTCAAAACACCATTTCTCAAATGGGTTATGAAAAATACCGCCATATAGTTAAATAAATTTTTGAATAAAAATAATACAATCACCAAAGTAATGACAATGGTTAATGCCGCTACCGAATCTTCTCCGACTATATTTGAGATTTTGTAACTGAGTAATTTCTTACCATAACTCACTAAATCTGAGATATTTCCAGAAAAAACAGGTGCCTGATAAACTTTACTTTCCTCTTTGCCAAACAAAATATCCAACATCGGAATCAATGCAACAAACGATAAAGCACTGAATAAAGCATACAAAATATTGAAAAAAATATTTAAAAAAGCGTATTTTTTATACGGAAATATGTAAGGAATGAATTTTTTTAAATTTGGACTCATTGTTGTTATTCTTTATTGAAAGATTATTTATTTTGGTCGTGTTATAAAAAGTATGATGATAGTTCCGATTGTCAGGCTGAGCATAGTTCGTACTGTATTCTGTCAGCCTGAGCGAAGTCGAAGGCTCATAACGAGTTTATTTTCAGTTTGTTATTGTATAAAACTTGATAAGCCTTCGACTTCGCTCAGGCTGACAGCGGTATACATACTTCTTTTATAAAATATCATACTTTTTGCATCAACTTCTTTATTTTTTATTACAGGAGTAACGTTTGTATAAAAAATTATTTCTATAAAAAAACTCAAAATACGCATAATATTACGGATTTTGAGCTTTTTTGTATAGTTTTTTTACTATTTAGCGTGTTTTTTTACAGTTTCGTCCCTTCTGATTTTTCCATTATCTGTATATTCAAATTTTGGAACAAAATAAACAGCTCTTGGCACTTCAAATTTCAAAATTTCCTTATCTACATACAAATCGTGTAACAAATTCGGATAATTTTTTTCCTCTCCTTCGATGTATAACACAGCTTTTTCACCCAACTCTTCATCAGGTTCTCCTGTTAAAAAATAGTGATTTTTGATGTATTTTTTCATTTTGCGTTCCACACTCTCAGGGAATACTTTAAATCCGCCAGAATTGATAACATTGTCATAACGCCCTAACCAAATGAACTCTGTTTTGGATAGTAATTCTACAATATCGTTTGTGATAACGAGGTGGTCGGCTATGCGTGGAGCGTTGATAACCAAGCAGTTTCGTTCGTCTTGAGAGAATGTAACATCAGGAAGAGCTTTGTAAGATTCTTCGTGTGTAGCCGTATGATTTACGCGTCGCATTGCGATATGCGAAATGGTTTCGGTCATTCCGTAAGAGGAATACACATTCGTAGAAACGTTTTGCAATTTGCTTTCTAAATCCTCATCAATAGAAGCTCCGCCTAAAATTAATTTTTTCACACGATGCAAGTCATATAGTGATTTTGAGGCTTGTAACGGAATCATTGCAGAAAAATCATAATCACGATTGGTCAAAGCCAAAGGCATTGATGACGGCTGAATAGTATCCAAATGCAAACCCAATACAATTGCCCGAATAAGCATCATTTTTCCAGCAATAAAATCAGCAGGCAAACAGAGTAAGGCTTTATTTTTAGGTGATAAATTAAGATATTCGCCCGTAGCCAAAGCCGAGTTTACCATATGTTGCTTTTTGAGGTGAATCGTTTTGGGAATTCCTGTAGAGCCAGAGGTAATCGCTTCAATATAATCTTTGTTATCAAGCCAATCAAGTAGAAAAGCCCCAATAGACTTACGATAAGGCTCATCGTCTCTGATATATTCTGTTGCTAAAACAACCAATCTTTCCTTGTCAACTGGATATCCATTGATTTGAAAATGTCTATGTACAAAATGATAATCTATTTCGCTCATTATTAAGTGTTTATATCGTTTATCTGTTTTAATATCATTTTTGATTATTTCTCATAACGAAATATTGTTTTCAATATATTTTCTGAAATAAACCAAAAGATTTTGAATTAAGTTGCAAATATACAAAAAATAATTTTATATAAAGATGTGTTCTTAAAAAACAATTTAAAAATTTACTTTTATGATTTATACGAATATTTATCAATAATTAAGTGCTTAAAAATCAAGCAGAAAAATATTTAATAAAAAAAATAATTATTTTAGGGCTGAAAATAAAAAATAAATTAATAAATTCGCAAAAAAATAATTGATTATGAGTAATTCTACATTTAATTTAAGTATTGAAAAAGTAAAAGAAAGTCGTATTAACCAGATTGATTTTTCAAACCTAATATTTGGAAAAAATTTTTCTGACCATATGTTCTTCTGTCATTACAAAGATGGGCAATGGCAACAGCCTCAAATTAAGCCTTATGCACCTCTTACATTAGAACCTTCGGCAAGTGTGTTTCACTACGGACAAGCTATTTTTGAAGGAATGAAAGCCTATAAAGATGATAATGGAAGCATTTTTTTATTTCGTCCTGAACAAAATTACAAACGTATGAACCAATCGGCTGTGCGGTTGGCTATTCCTGAATTTCCTGAGCAATGGTTTGATGAAGGCTTGAAAGCTCTTTTAAAGATTGATAGTGATTGGGTAAAACAAGGATTTGGTAATTCGTTATATATTCGTCCTTTTATTATTGCAACAGCACCTGGTGTAATGGCTTCTCCGTCAAAGGAATATTATTTCATCATTATAACGTCGCCTGTACAATCGTATTATGGAGGTGATGTAAAGGTTAAAATCGCCGATTATTATAGCCGTGCTGCCAATGGAGGTTTTGGTGCAGCCAAAGCCGCTGGAAACTATGCAGGGCAGTTTTATCCTACACAATTGGCTATTGAAGAAGGATATCAGCAGATTATTTGGACAGATGATGCTACACACGAGTTTTTAGAAGAAGCTGGAACGATGAATCTTTTCTTCCGAATTGATAATACACTGATTACTTGCCCAGTTAGTGACCGTATTTTGGACGGAGTTACTCGTAAAAGTGTTTTGACTGTGGCTGAAAAATTAGGTATCAAGACAGAAGTACGTCCTGTGAAAGTTCAAGAACTATTAAAAGCTACTGAAAATGGAACGCTTCAAGAGATTTTCGGTAGTGGCACGGCTGCTGTTATAAGTCCTATCTCAGGATTTGGATACAAAGGAAAAGACTATACTTTCAATCGCCCAGCTGATTTATATGCCTCAAAAATCAAAGAAACTATACTTAATATACAATATAATAAATCGGAAGACCCTTTCGGGTGGCGAGTGAAAGTTTTGTAGATTATTGATTATCAATAGTTATATTTTTTATTTTATCAAAAACTAAAAAAATAACCAAAAAAATTTGGTAATTTAGAATAAAGTAGTAACTTTGCACCCGCATTGATAAAATAATGGCCTCGTAGCTCAACTGAATAGAGCACTTGATTACGG